>JAGLGG010000338.1 GCA_023144145.1 Anaerolineales bacterium
GAGATGATTTCTTCCATTCGAGTGCGGTTTAAAAATATCAATCATCACTTTCTTCGCCACTGAAACTTCCAATTACTCCTTTTTCTCCCTCCTATGTCTTGGGGCAATCAAATTCCCCATCATCGTGTTTTTCGCAAGGATTCTCAGATTTACGCCTGAGGGCCTCCAACTCCTTCCAAGGTTCGATATCGTGATGAGGGAATTCAACACGTGATTTGTCTTCATCTTCAAGACGAACAATAATGGTTTGTTTTATCGGAAAAATCTCGACAACTTTTCCATCTCCCATCGGTGTCACTACTCGAGCACCCCGCTTGGGAAGTGTTTTTCGAGCTTCAACATACTGTTCATATTCGTATATCAAACAGCACCGGAGACGCCCACACATACCGGTAATTTCTGAGGGATCAAGCGAAACACCCTGTGCTTTAGCCATCTTGATGGAGATGGGGATGAATTCAGTGAGGAATGTTGAACAACAACGAAGTTCCAGCCCACATGCTCCCATCCCACCGATGATCTTGGCAACATCACGAGGACCGATGCGACGAAACTCGATGTTTACATCTGGATAGGCATCTTTCATTTCATCTATCAAAGGAGTGAGGTTCAATTCGCCTTCTTCTTCTCTGTTAAATAAAATTGAAAGCGATTTGCCATCAAAACTGAATTCCACATTGGCGATCTTTACTCCCTCGAAACCTTTTTCAATTGCCTGGGTACGGCATCGTTCTAAAGCCTCTATTTCCTTCATTTCCAAAGATTGTTTTACAAGGAGGTCCGCAGGGGTTGCTTTTCGCTCGATCCTTTTCCATGTTCCCTTAGGTGGCTTCGGTGGATTTTGGAAAACGCCTATCACCTCTCCCAACTGCTGACCCCGGCTAGTGTGGACCACAACAAAATCTCCTGATTGAATATTATCAAATCCAGTTGCATTAAAATGATACAATTTGCCAATTTTCTGAAACCTGATTCCTATAATGGTTTTTGCCATTTTCTTTCCTCATCAATTTACGACGAATTTTAGCGCTATCTCTGAATTGCTCCGCTGTCCTAAATATCTAGCCTGAAAACCAACCTCTAATCAGTCTTTTTTGTTATAAATATACGGTTCTATGTCTTTACGGGCCTTATTAAACATTTTTACCAATTCCCGGTCATTCCCTCGAAAACGGCGGACATTCTGGAGAGCACATTGGGTACATCCTCGCATAGCACGGAATGAATCTGCATTACAGGTTGTGCAGCCATCCAACCTCGCTATCATAAGGACGAAGGCCAACCGATCTATTGAAGTTGGCTCCTGATCCAAAATACGATCTACAAGTTTTTGCCAGTATACCCCACGCTGATCACGGAGTTCGGAAATAATGCGGGAGGGAAAAAGTAATTCAGTATCGGTGTTATACATAAAGCAAAACTCCAGCGGATATTGGAATTATACCCGCTGGAGTGATTATTCTAAACTGTAAGTTAATCAGTTTTTGCTGTCCTTTCTTCCCTGGCTTTTACCGCTGCCGCTTTTTTTGCTTCTTTCTCACGTCGCCTTGCTTCTTCGCGTTCATAATTGAATGGACGTATCTCAGCATAGTATTCTACTGGTTTGCCTAGGAGCCCTTTGTTAAAAATGTGACTGGCATGCCGGTCATAAGAAGCCATTTCATAATCGTGGTCCATCTTAATTGCATCAAATGGGCAATACTCAGCACAATAACCACAGCTCATGCAGATGTCAATATCGATATAGAACTCCACCGGTTCTGGCACCGGGCGCCCCGTTTTCGGATCAGTAGTTTGTTCAATCCAAATGCATTGGGGCGGGCAGACCTTAGAACAAATTCCACAAGACGTACACCGTTCTTCCCTTGTACCATCTTCTTTAGTGTCGTAAACCAGGAAAGGGATATAACGAAACTCTTCAGGAGTTGGCAGCTTTTCTTCTGGGTATTGGATTGTAAATATACCCTTTACATCTTTGCCGCTCCTATACTGAATACCCTTTATATTATTATATCGTCGGCCAAGCCACTTGATATCATCGACAAACGTCCCAACAAAGTGCTTGAGAGTTACCCACATTCCTTTGAGAATACCTTTTCCATACATAACAGTTACTCCATTACTTCAAAGTGGCTCAACGGTCAACATCACCGAGAGTGATATCAATTGAACCTAGAATTGCGACGATATCTGCTACCTTGTGGCCTTCGCACATCTTTTCAAGCGCTGTGAGGTTGATAAATGATGGTGACCGGATATGGTAACGATATGGGTTAGCTGTCCCATCGGAAACTATGTAATAGCCAAGTTCACCTTTGGGGGCTTCTATCCTAACATACGATTCTCCCGCAGGCACCCGGACGTTGTAGGGGTTCTTTGTTAATACAGGACCATCAGGAATGTCTCTAACCGCTTGCTGGAGAATCCGGAGCGACTGACGGATTTCATCCATGCGGATTATGTAACGGTCATAACAATCCCCGTGGTAGCGTACTGCAACATCAAAATCAAAGCGGTCATAGATTCCATAGGGGTCTGCCCGGCGGATATCATAGGGCACACCTGAAGCACGGAGAACAGGTCCGGTTTCACTGAAGGCAATAGCATCTTCAGGTGAAAGGATACCAACACCCTCACAACGTTCACCAACGATCTCATTTTCTGTGAGGTAAATGTCCAATTCATCCACTTTGCGTGGTAACCGCTCGTAAACCAGGTCTTTGAGTTTCTGAAAAGCATCTTCAGGGATATCCCGAGCGACCCCTCCAAAACGGAAGTAGTTACACATCATTCGAGAACCGGCTGTGGCTTCAAAGATGTCAAGGATCAACTCGCGTTCTTCCATTGCGTATAGTGCTGGAGTGAAGAAAGCACCCAAGTCGTTGAGCAGGAAGCCAATTGCCCACACATGGTTGTTAATTCGGGTCATCTCGGACATGATGACACGGATGTACTCGGCTCTCTCCGGTACAAGGGCTTTCTTCCCTAAGAGCTTCTCAACAGCTAGGGCATAGCCGAAGTTGTTGGTCATTGAGCAGATGTAATCCAGCCTGTCAGTAAAAGGCATGTTGTGGAGATAGGTATTACGTTCGCCAATTTTTTCGTGGTTGCGGTGCAGGTAGCCCATCACCGGTTTGAGAGACACAATAGTCTCTCCATCAAGAACAACTGCCATGCGGAAAACACCGTGAGTGGAGGGGTGCTGTGGTCCCAGGTTGACGATAACGTAATCAGTCTTTAAGTCTTTGCCCTCAGCCTGAAAGTCCAGCAATCCAGCGTAGAGCAAGTCCTCAGCTTCGGGATTCCATTTCTCCGGTTTTGTTAAATCCTTGGGGTACTGAACATTCTTGCCAAAAGGATTATTGTCCTCACTGCGGAAGACCTCACCATTTGGCCATCGGTTGGAGAATGGTTTATGGTCTTCGTCATAGAAAGGCTCTTTCCAATCCTTGCGGAGGGGATGCCCATCAAAGCCCTCCCACATTAAGATGCGGCGTAAGTCAGGATGACCTTCGAATTTAATTCCCAACAGGTCCCAAGCTTCACGCTCTTGGAAATCCACCCCGGGGAAAACATGATAAAGAGAGGGAACGACAGCATTTTTTCGTGGAACCTGGACGTTTAACACCAGCGCAGAGCCACCTGTAGATTTATAGAAGTGATAGACAACCTCCATGAGGTCTTCTTCAATGTAATCTACACCAGTGACAGAAGATAAATAATCATATCCCATATTATCGCGTAGGATTGTGGCGACTTCTACCAGCTTCTCTGTGCTAACCTGGAAACCCTCGTGGCCCTTCCGCTCATCAAGATGAACGGCGTCAGGAAATTGAGATTCTAATTCAGAGGGGGGAGCAATTGTCTGTTCAGCCATTGTTTAACCCTTAGCAATCTTCCTAATAGCTTTATAATCCCGCGGGTCCAGAAGGTCCGGACCTAGAACGGGTATCGGTATCGCTTCAACGGGATCGTCGCTATCGTACCAGCGTACTTTATTAATCGATTGCGAATCTATCAGTTCTTGTAGTTTCATCAATCCATGAAGCAATGCTTGCGGAGTCGGTGGGCAGCCCGGAATGTAAACATCTACGGGGATATATTTATCTATACCAGCTACCACGCTATAACCCTCTTTGAACGGTCCACCTCCAGAGGCACACGCGCCCATTGCCAATACATACTTCGGTTCAGGCATCTGGTTGTATAGGCGTATGATCTGGGGCACCATTTTCTTAGTAACCGTTCCCGACATAATAATCAGGTCAGCTTGTCGAGGGCTGGGACGCATCACCTCCATGCCAAAGCGTGCAATATCGTAACGGCTGGCAGCAGTGCAGATCATCTCAATAGCACAACAAGCCAG
>JAGLGG010000339.1 GCA_023144145.1 Anaerolineales bacterium
CCATAGTGGAAAATTGAAATCCGAAGTTACCGAACGAGGAAGCATATAGACAGCCTGCAAGAAGGATTCTAGATCTGGCACGTTATAGATGTTTACCTCGTACTCCCACAGATCCATCTGATCAAAAATAGCGCGGAGCTTCTCCTGGTCCCATTTTATCGAAAAGCGGTTAATTCCCCATTCGGTTAGCATCTTCAATGTCTCATGAGCCTTGTCTGGCGTGGCGAGGATTAGGGGCACCAGAAAGTCTATTGGACACTGGATGATTGCCTTGGGGTGCGCTGTCGCCAGTCGTCTGAACCCTTCCTCCTCCAATTTCTCAATGTTGGCGTTGAACCACAAGCTCTTGTCAGCTAGATCATTTTCAGTGATTAACTCCAACACCTGATCCAGCACAAGTCCCCCCGCCTTTAGATCGAGCTTAATCGCCCGGCCCGCCGCCCTGATCTTTTCCATTACTTCGCGCAGGGTGAACCACTCTTCGCTGGGGTCTGGCGGTGTTTCTGTAAATGAGTCGTGCCGAAGGATCAAATTGTACTGACCTGGTTCTAGTCGTACGTCCACCTCTACCCAGTGCACATCGGAAGCCAAATATTGGCGCAGATTGACTTCGTCGTTCACCCCGTGCCAGGCCAATTGGACATGGGAAGGCAGTGCTTTCTCATTAGGAACAAGCTTCGACAAACGGTAGTCTTTACCCCGAACGGTTCCGCTCGGCACACGTGTACGTATGGATTCAAAGATCGTATTGGCGTGCAGCAAAAGAACCTGCTTATCCAAATCAGCCTTAGCTATGGCCTTTAAATTTAGAGGTTCATTATCAATTAAGGCAAACACATGATACCCAGCTTCGGTAAAATATTTGACCCCGGCTACTTTGACGCTTGGAACCTCTTCTTCCCAATTCCCTTTGTTCATAAAGAGTAAATCATCCGTAAAAATGACCCGGTAAGGCTTCCCAAATTGATTCAACGAATGCAGCGTGTCTTCCCGCAATGCCTCTGGGCGGCCTGTCACTAATCCCACATCAGTATTTGGCTGAAGCTGGAACCAGCGAATGACATCCAATACTCCCTCAAATGGGCTGTGCATTTCGCGGATCGCCGCAGCTGTCCAACGCTGCTCCATGTACCAGTCTAGAATATCCTTTCGTGCTCGCTTGGGGATCTTCATCTCCTCCAGGAGGTCATCTACTTTGTTTTCATGTACCGTGATCTGGGAGAGTCTCAGCCCCTCAAAGTAGTTGGTGCCACGGTCTTGGTCGAAGGATTGGAGCATCAACAGGATCATATGACGCATATCTATGATAGAGCCATCAATGTCAAACAGAATCATTAGTTGCTTGTCAGGGAACTCGTCGCAAGCACGTTTATATTGCTCTGACAGGGTTTTCATCCAATCGGTTTTCATAGTTCCTCCAAGCACAACAAATGCCCTTGTCAGTTCACTTGAACGTGGACATCACTCTTGAAATGATGCACATTATACAATATATACAAGCCTTGGCATAGAGTATTAAATGAGTAAAAATGTTTACTTGAGGCTGTCAATTAACCAGGCCAATCGTTCAGGGATCCACCTATATAATGCAGGCCAAGGAACCAAGATTTCGGCAGAAACGGGGAAGGCGCGGTTGAACTCATAACTTGGCTCAAAAGCATGACGTTGCAGAAAAACATTTACTAACCGGTCAACTTCAGAAGTCTTTAAACTGGTGAGTTCTTTAAAGAGCGGCGTGACCAGCAGACCTCCAGTGCCTGCCCTTTGACGACAAAGATGTCGTGTTTTTTCAGCCTTGTCCTGCAGCCAACCGACCATTGGAGCAAAGGCATGCTTGCCCGGCTCTGAAAACAACGTTAGTCGCTCATCTGTCAACGGAAGCGAACCGTTCGCACCCATGTTGTGGTATTCGCCATGCCCGCTGGCTTCACCACGAACGACCTGTCCTTTTTTATCAATGAATACCCAGATATGTTCAAGTTCGTAGAGATGCACAATGTCCCAATCCCACCAGATAGCGTATTCGATGGCTAGCGCTGGCCCTGGACTTTCTACCTCGCTCACATCGATCTGCCGCGGAAATGAAGGCGAGAGGGTGTTTTTCCGAAAGATGCTATACCCCACAGCTAGTGGCATAAAGGGTTCGCGGGCATCAAACTTGAGGATCGGGGCATAACGGGCCGCCAGAGTATAATCGCTGTCTGCGGAACTCGGGCGAGACGCGAAAAGTGAACTTAGATTGGGGTTAGGAATGTTCATTCTTTCTTCATTATGCTGCTCAATGCTCGTTAAAGGAATTGGTGATCCGAAGTATTTCCCCAACGATTGTTATGATTCCATCCGGGCCGGGAATAGGACGGGCAGGTGTACCCTGACCGGTGGAAATATACAGCACGCCGTCAGGTCCAATGGTAATGTTGGTTGGGGCGTCAAGACCATTGACCAGTACACGAGGAGAGCAGTCATCGGCTGGATATAAGGTGACACGTCCGCTAAAACGCAGATAGCCTCCATGTACTGGAAGTGCTTGCGGGTCGTAAAGATCAAATCCCGATGGGAGAAGCTTCGTAGGGGTAGTTGCCATTTCGACAACGTAAATATTCCCGGCCTGATCAATTGCCACGTCCACTGCTGTAGTTAGGTTGACGATCTCGTCAGTAGTTTTTCCCGTATCGGGGTCAACACGCACTATTTTGGCATCGCCTTCGACAAATGAGATGATGTCGTCAATACTGCTCGCTTGTTCGTCAAACAGGTATCCTGAAAACAAGGCAACAAGCAGATCGCCGGTCTGGGGATCTACTGCAAGACCCGCAGGCACTGCTTGTTGACCGCTGTCCAATAATGGGAAGGCCACGATGTCTCGAAATTCACCAGTGAATGAGATCTCAATAAGCATATTGAGACCGCTCTCTACTGCAAATATTTTTTGCTGGTCACGATCGAATGCAATTCCATTCATGTTATTGCGGTCGGCCAAGGTAAGCCCTATCCTTCCGTCCGGACTAATTTCGTGAAGTGCCATACTGTTACTCAGCCCGCCATCGTCCACCGATAGAAATAAATGCCC
>JAGLGG010000034.1 GCA_023144145.1 Anaerolineales bacterium
CCAAGCAAGATTTCAGCACCCTCTAAAGAAGTACGTAGGTCTTCTAGAGTATGCGCACATTGAAATTCAACCTCGCTTGCGAGATTCGAAAGGCCTGGGACTTCATCAGTATTTCTGGCGCCAAGGATAACAAGTCTCGGTTTTTCTATCATATAAATTCACCTACGATGGTTGGATTCTTGGCCCTAGCCTCTGATTGAACAAGACCAGTCATAGAATATATCATCAACATCCAGATTTAGTAGCCTATGTGAGATCCGTCAAAATGGCTTCTGGGGAATTTGCCAGGATAATTTTGAGATCTGTAATGCCTTCGCCGCCGACTGGATTTAGATCCATTGGACAGGCGGAGACGATGATCACAAGATCTCTTTCGGCTCGGAAAATGATTTTATCTCCTGGCTTGGAAATCGGATTTCGGATGATCATTTTTCCATCCGGCTCTACAAAGGTGTTCATGAACAGGTTGAAGGGTTGTGGAATATGCCTGTTTCCCCAATCTCGCCCGCTCATGGCCTCCCGGAAATTGTCGCAGCAATTTCTGTGATCGGTCACTCCGTAATATCGCTCGTAACGTTGTCTGTCGCATGCTGGCGCCAACATATCGTGCCATCCTACATCATCGGCGATAATGGTTAATACTGGCTCTCTCCGATTTGTCACCAGTTCATCGCCAGCCTGGGGTTGGATCGTCCCAGTATGGATCCACGAGTGCATCGGTGAAAGGAAATGGTTGAGATCATTGATATCGAGTGCCCAGAAATCCCCACATTGGCCGCCTTCCAAATCTACCACCGCAATATACTGACCCCGGTCTGCGAGGATGGATTTGCCATAACCACCCGGCACGGTGATGCGTTTGGTGTCCGGAATATTTGAAATATCCATGATCAAACTCTCCGAGTATTAAAAAAAATTTGTTTCATAGGGAAACTTTACCTCAACTAATTGTTAAATGACAGAAATCACCTGGTCTTGTCGTGCACCCGCTCTTACAGGTGGTAGTACCAATGATCGTGTTATCTCTAACGCACCTAGAGGGCCGATCGTCAGAACGCCGCATCATCCAACCCATAATCGTCTGCTTGTGAGTTGAAATTGCATTGTAACTTTTGAGCTTTGGAAGCGTATTATTAGCAGAGAAGCATTATGCTTACTTTCCAGGAACTGTATGAGTCTTATGCATCTGAAATTTACCGCTTTGCCCTGTGGCTTTCCGGTGATAGATCCGAGGCAGAAGATATCACCTCTGAGACGTTTATCCGTGCCTGGGTGCGATTCAGCGCTATTCGAACTGAAACTTTGAAGGCATATCTCTTCACAATCGCCCGAAACATTTTTCTGGATCAACTGAGAAAGAGAAAGAACAACGTCACCCTCAGGGATATCTATCCTGATCCTGCTCCTGGACCGGATAGAGTGGTCGAAACCCATCTCGAGATACAAAGAGTTCTAAGTGTTCTTCAGTCACTGCCAGAGATAGACCGTACAGCGTTTATTTTGCGAGTTCAACATGAACTACCCTACATTGAAATTGCACGCGTCCTAAGGCTGTCTCTTACAGCTACCAAAGTGAAAGTTCACCGTGTACGCAAGAAATTACTGGCTGCTTGTTTTAGCGAGGAGGTTAATGGATGATGGAAATCACACGGAATGTGATTCTCGATTTGTTACCGATGTATTTGGCGGATGAAGTAAGTGCAGATACGCGTGCCGTTATTGAGGATTATTTAGAAACAGATCCAGAACTAGCGGAGCTCGCAAAACAATCCGCAGCGATCGAGTTTCCGGTAGATATCCCTGTTCCGCTCACCGAGGAGGATGAAATGAAAACCTACAAGAAAACACGGTGGATAGTATTCCTATTTGTTTTAGTCTTAGCGGGATTGATGGCATTCACGCTTTTGGGTGTGTTGGCGATGTTTTTTCTCTCGTCATAGTAAATCGACTCGTTGAGCAGGTTCAACCTTACGAAAAATAATTTCCCCGTGCCGCGAAATAAAGAAGGAGAACTGTTATGAATAATCCCATTCAAAACCCAGGTCGTTTCTTCAAAGTTGTGCTTAGTAAGCAGGCTTATCTCAATTTGCTCTATTTGTTGGCTGCCTTTCCACTCGGAATCTTCTACTTTGTCTTTCTGATATCTGGACTTTCAACAGGGATATCCTTAGTGATTATCTGGGTGGGAATCCCCATCTTGCTCTTGGTAGGTATTGCGTGGTGGGGTTTAGCCAACCTCGAGCGCATTATGGCAATTC
>JAGLGG010000340.1 GCA_023144145.1 Anaerolineales bacterium
CACAGCGATGGGCGTTTATTTCTATCTGTGGACGACGGCGGCTTGAGTAACAGCCTGGCACTTCATGTAATTAGTCCGGACGGAAGGATAGGGCTTACCTTAGCCGACCGCAATAACATGAATGGAATTGCATTCGATCGTGACCAGCAAAAAATATTTGCAGTTGAGAGCGGTCTCAATATGCTTGTTGAGATCTCATTCACTGCTGAAATTCGAGACATTGTGGTATTCCCATTATTGGACAGTGGTCAACAAGCAGTGCCTGCGGGTCTTGCAGTAGATCCCCGGACTGGCGATCTGCTTGTTGCATTGTTTTCAGGATACCTGTTTGATGATCAAGCGAGCAGTATTGACGACATCATCTCATTTGTCGAAGGTGACGCTAAAATAGTGCGTGTTGATCCCGATACGGGCGATACTACAGACGAGATCATCGACCTAACTACCGCAGTGGACGTAGCAATTGATGAGGCCGGTAATATTTACGTTGTTGAATTAACTACTACGCCTACCAAACTTCTTCCAACACTATTCGATCTTTACGATCCGCAAGCGCCTCCCGTTCATGGGGGCTATCTGCGATTTAGCGGACGTGTTACCTTGTATCCAGCTGACGGCTGCCCGCCTCGTGTGCTGGCCTCGGGCCTGGACGCACCCACGAACATAACCATCGGACATGATGGCTCGCTCTACATCTCCGTCGGACAAGGTACTCCTGGACGCCCTATTCCCGGCCCCGATGGGATCACGCAAATACGCGGCGAGATTCTGCGTATCACTGATTATTTGAGCAAGGATGCAGTTGAAACGGAACAATAATGAACGTTGACGGAACTCTGCCTTCACTCTTCGCCGCGCGGCCTGCTTCCACAGGGAGCGATCATCGCCTAGCAACAGCGCATGCTCCCATACTACTTTTTGATTCCAGGGAACCATTTCTACCCTTGGCCGTCGGATACACAATTTTTAGGAAACATGCTCAATCCGCCTCCTATCCAAAATCCATTGAAGTTGGGGAAAATGACGAGCCCGCAATAGCCATTGAATACGCAATCTGGTGGGATTGGGACATCGTTCATCTGTATGAACTCGAGCATATCTGGGTAACCCTTGATGAAAAAGAAGAAATTATTAATGCGCAAGCGAGTTGGCATGGCGAGATCCGCAATATGGGGAGAAACGCTACACTCCCGCTAAAAGACGGACGATTGATCTTGTTTTCCGAACCTGGGAAACATGCTTTAGCTCCCACGCTTGAAGTGTTTCTGGACGATGCTGAGAGAATTCGACATCTCTGTACCGAAAGAGCCGGCAGCGGGGGGTTGCATATCATGCCATTATTTGAGCAGCTTCTCTCGTTCAAAACACCTGAGGTCGATAATATGGTGCATGCATTTCTGCAGCGCCACGCTTTTGAGCCGTCCTATGTCTTCAATAAAAGTTATCGCATTTCGTCTGAAATACTGGTCCCTTGGGCAACCTTACATAAATGGATCCCCAACCGGTTAGCGAGAATCATTAAAGAGCTCCGGTAAATAATGCGTAAATCACATGTCATATGCCAGGAATCGACTATACTATTGACTTTGATCACGAAAAGGGTCGTTGTTCTTACGCACGCTTATGGACCCCTGACCTTCTTGGAGAAGCGATGAAGACCAATTGGATGAAAGCCCTCTCCACTCAATATCGAGATGCGTGTGATCAGTTCCCCAATGATCAACACATGATTATTTTCGATATTGACGGCTCGATCCTCGACATGCGCTACATGATCCTGAGGCTCCTTCAAGCGTACGATCAAGAGCATGCCAGCAATTATTTCGAAGGGCTAGACGTTTCCCAAATTACCGTACATGAGAATCAGGTCGTTGAATTACTGGAGCAGTTAAAGATCGTTAAGAAAGCCCGGAAAAAAATTCTTGACTGGTTCGGCCAAAAGCGTTGGACATCTGAAGCGATCCATGAAATGCATCGTCCCTTTGATGGGGTCTTAGATGTTATTCGCTGGTTTCAGATCCAGCCAAGTACATCTGTGGGTTTAGTCACAGGACGCCCAGAAACCTTACGCGAAGATACGTTGCGTTCCTTGAACCGGCTGGGCAAGCCCTATCGGGTCGTTTTTGAAGATAAGTTGCTCTACATGAATCACAAGGGTTGGGGAGAAGAAGTTCCTGACGCAAAAGTTTCCGGCCTCAAGTTTTTTACTGACGCCGGCTATCATGTGTTTGCCTTTATCGATAATGAGCCGACCAATCTAAAAGCGCTGGCCAAGGCTGATGCGGACAAAAACGTTCTACTGTTGCATGCCAACACGATCTTTGAATCTGTGCGCACATACGTGCCGCGCGGTACAGCGCGCGGGAAAGATTACCGTTTGTCTGAGCTCGTTCAAGGTGAGAAATTGCTGCCCTCCCATGTTCAACTTGTCTGGCATGGCGTGAATGATGCAGCCAACCTTCGCCAATTCTTGGCCTCAGACGTCCATTGGCTGGAAGTCGACCTGCGGTTGGAACCTGGCGATTATCATGTGATCCTGAGGCATGATTCTTTTGAAGAAGTACATCTCGAGCAGGATGAAGATTGGCTCACATTGCCCAAGGTCTTGAAAAAGGTGAAATCCGCCGGAAGAGCGATCAAGCTCGACTTGAAGACTGGGGAGAGGTTGGTGGATGAGGTCCTGAGGTTAGTCAGTGAAGTTGGTCTGCCTGACGATGATCTATGGTTCAATGGCAACATAGAGCGCCTAAAGAAACAAGGGTTTGAACAAATTTTAAAGGCGCACCCCAAATCTATTATTCAATGTCCAATCGATTTCTTAATTCCCCTGCTCCTGGCCTCGACGGACAAATCGCATGAGACATTGGAGATGTTCAGAGGTTGGGGGATAAATCGTTTTTCCATAAGTTGGGAGCATGAGCAGCTGCGCTCTATTTTCGATCAGATGGACCTTTGGGGATACGAGGTAAACATTTACAACGTGCCCGACCTGGAATCATTTCTCAAAGCCGCATACTTGATGCCGCGTTCTGTGACCTCCGACTTCAACTTTCCACAGTGGCACTACTATGGCAGAGGACCGAGAAAAAAGGGTGGTCAGCACGACTACAAACTCCTAAAAAGTAAGCAAAAGGGGTAAAGGCGGAGGAAA
>JAGLGG010000341.1 GCA_023144145.1 Anaerolineales bacterium
TTCTTTCGGTTTTCCCAAAATAAAAAAAATCCTCCGACACCGAAAGCGAGTAATAGAACCTGTGAGTTTGAGCCCACCTATGAGGATTTGCGCATGAAGGCACTTAACTCAGGTGATTCAATATGCAGCCGATCTCAGTTGATATTCATGAGAACGGGAATGAAAAGGTGGCTGCAGGCCATTGACAAATACCGTATTGATCGACTTGCATTCATTTGAAGCCACTCAATATTGAACTAGCTGATGCTGCGCTTGGAGGCGTGTTAAAATAGAACTGCCATTGGTGAGTGGGGTTCGGCTCATCGATTCGGGCCTTCAGCCAGTCGACCGGGTGATCGTCTATGGCTTCTATACTGAAAATTTTCCAACTCTCGATGTTGATATAGAGTGATCTCTCAAAGTGGTACTTATAGCCAGCTTCTCCGAGAATTCGCTCTTTCTCTCGCGACTCAAGCATGGCCTGTCCCTCCAAAGCTTATCCTAGTATATTTTAGTGCACCTAACGCCCCGGATGAGCTGCCGATGCGTCCGGCCAAAGGCCGGTTTGGCACGTGTTTTTGCCATGCTTTTACCCCATATTTTTACTTCCAGCAAAAACCGTGACAAAAGCAGAGGTCGACTCAATCCTTGATGTTAGACTCTTGTATATTTTGTTGTTCATCAAGTGACTTGTGGGATTTCAACTAATGCCCCAATTTAGGAATGTCTATTTGTGCGTTTCAACCTGGTCAATTAAACGATTTGCTGCGTCCTTGGCCGCCTTGCAACAAATCCGACCAGTGAAAGGAATTTTCGGTTTCAGATCCGCGTGCCAGTGAATTATAGTTGAATTTTCTTTTGGTTCAAACCTAACATTGCCAAGATATTCCTTCATAGGCGCTCCAGACAATATTCGATAGGTGAATGAATGAGGCGGATTTGCAGTTTCTAAAAGCTCACGAACACGCACCTTTCCAATTGTAATGGTTCTGATTGTTCCGGCTCCTCCTGCTTTTGGATCCCCTTCTTTTTCAACTTCAACTGTAATTCCTGGCCCAGGGGATTTCGTAAAGTCCCCTATCAGTGACCATACTTTATCAACCGGAAGTTGAACTGTACGTGTAAACGTATAAGATACCATTTCCCTTTTCCTCCTTCTTAAAGAGTCTAACATAACGCTGAGGTGAGCAGTGCCCTCGCAGCGACCGCAGGGAGCGAGAAGGCATCTGCTCGACCGTCATGTTAAATCGCCGTCTTCACTTGTTATTCGAGTTTTTTTCTTTTTCGTCAATTTCATTACTATAGTGTTCTACAATCGCTCTCGTCTCGTTGAGTACCCGATTTGCGGTTTCATAGAATTTGCTGACTGTCTCGATTGTAGGATTCCCTTCCGGTACAAGTCCTAGATCGGTCGGGTACCGTGTGTCCACATATACTCCATCCAAAACAGTAATCTCGTCTGGATCGATGGATAACGATATGCCGTGCTCGCGAACTGCAGAGAGTAATTTCGGAAGATCATGGATTTTTGGTATCCGTTCTTCCAAATTTTCCAAAATCGCTTTCAGCGCTTTTTCTACAGCTTGATGACAATGGAAAGCTGTGCTGCGGCTTAAGAGCTTGTCGTCCAGTATTTTCTTTGCTGTTTGAAGGTCGATTGTCGCATAGTCAAGCCACTCCTTGACTTGTTTTTTCATATAGTACCTTCCCTGTTTCAGCTATTTCTTTCA
>JAGLGG010000342.1 GCA_023144145.1 Anaerolineales bacterium
AACTCGTCTATTGCTAATCCGCCGAGGATTACCTTAACCTGATCGCGCAGTCCAGCCTGTTTCAGCTGTTCCACGGTCTCCTGCATTGGTTCTAGAGAAAGAGTGAGAATACCACTTAATCCGACGATGTCGGCTTCATCTTTGCGCACTTGCTCCACGAAGGTTTCCGGCTTCACGTCAATCCCAAGGTCGTTAACCAAGAAGCCCGCGTTACGCGCTAATCCAACGAAAATGTTCTTGCCAATGTCATGCAGGTCCCCTTTTACAGTTCCGATGACCAGTTTACCCAGGATCTGTCGTGCATCTGGATCCGATGCCAGAGCCGGTTCAAGGATCTTCATCGCGCCCTTGAATATTTCAGCGGCCATGACCAATTCGGCCAGGTAATACTCCCCAGTTGCATAATTTTCTCCCACGACATTCATTCCAGCATTCAATGCATCCAGGATGACCTTTGGTCCATCCCCAGCTTCCAGTCGCGTTCTCACGCCATCTAGGGTGGGCTGCTCTTCTAAGTTGGAAATAAATCCGGTTATTGGATCTGATTTCGACATGGTTCATTGCTCCTTAGATATTCGGACTATGAGCAAATGGCGATTGGTTGGGTCATTTATCGCCCTCACGATTCTCGTGTTTAGCAATTCCCCAGGTTTCCATCAGCAAAAGCATCGCTTGGCGCGCTTTCTTCCAATCTTCGCCAAACATCAATTTTGCGATCAGCACATCCCTCTCATCAGTCGATAAATGAGCGAGATTCCTTCCTCTTTCCTTTTCATTCTCGAGCACAGGCCAGGCTCCTTTCTCTGAGCGTAGAACCTAATCGAGGTGGAATTTCGAGTCTAAGTTTGATCAACCTCGAATTAATTGCACTAATACGAAATCCTTCCAACGTCCCCTTTTTAATCCTTGGGGTATACATACATGGCAACCAAATCACCTGAAAACACGGATTGATTCAGATAAGGCCAGGTCAACAACCAGCCATCCACAGGGCTGGCGATCTCCTCTAATTGATCCCCAAAGAAATCCACGACCCGTCCTACAATTTGACCCTTATGAACTGGCTCTCCTAAGGAGGTTTCGGGGACTACAAAGCCACCTCGACTTGATGTTCCGAAAGTAATTCCTAACCTACCTTCAATGACAGGTACTTCGCTTTGAGGTTCGATCTCACCTTCGATCATTTTCAGTGTTTTCATCACATTGAGAACGCCGCGAACACCAACTGCTACAGCTTGAGGACTGATGCTGTAGTAGGGAGTGAGTTCGACCAGGAAACTGGGTTTTCCAAGGTGATAAGCGGCATCCTGTATATCTGCGGAGACTCCCGAGGGTTTTGGAGCATCGTCAACGGTTGTCAAACCAAATATTCTCGCTAACTCGTAGCCTCGTTTTCCAACTCCACCATCATCAGGATCAAAGGCGTATGTGAACATCATGGCGTTTTCGGGGTTGCAGTGCAGATCTATGACGACATCAGCTTTCTTTACCCCCTCTTCATAAACTAAATTCGCCAGGCGCTCCGTAAGGCTTCCCTCAGGATCTCCTGGAAAGGAGCTGTGAAGGTTGAGACCATCTTGGGG
>JAGLGG010000343.1 GCA_023144145.1 Anaerolineales bacterium
CAAATATGAATGTTGTGTTTGTAGGTCATGTAGACCATGGAAAGAGTACGATGACAGGACACCTGCTCTATGCGACAGGTAATGTTGATGCAAAGAAGATCGAGGATTATGGTAAAGAATCTGAAAAGATTGGGGCAGGGGATACCTTCAAATTTGCTTGGGTGCTTGACAACCTCAAAGACGAACGTGAACGTGGACTCACAATAGATTTAAGTTTCCAAAAGTTTGAGACCCCAAAACTCTTCTATACCGTAATTGATGCTCCTGGTCACAAAGACTTTATCAAGAATATGATCACCGGAACAAGTCAGGCCGATGCTGCAATACTAGTCGTATCTGCTAGGAAGGGTGAATTTGAGGTTGGGATCGGGCCTGGCGGACAGGCCAGAGAGCACGCATTCCTCGCGAGAACATTAGGCGTAGCTCAGATAGCAGTTGCAATTTCAAAGATGGATGATGATACAGTCAAGTGGTCCCAAGAGAGATACGAGGAATGCAAGAAAGAAACAGTATCTCTCATGAAAACGGTCGGATATGACCCCTCCAAACTGTCTGTGGTTCCGGTTTCTGGATGGACAGGTGACAATCTTGTTAAATCAAGCGATAATATGCCTTGGTATAAAGGTCCAACATTGTTAGCTGTTTTGGATTCATTCACATTACCTCCGAAACCGCTTGACAAGCCCCTCAGAATCCCGGTTCAGGACGTATATACTATCACCGGTATTGGTTCAGTTCCAGTTGGTAGAGTCGAGACAGGTATTCTCAAGGCAGGTGATAAATTGGTTTTCATGCCTGGAAATGTGCCGGCCGAATGTAAATCTATAGAAACCCATCACACAAACATGCCGAAGGCCGAGCCAGGAGACAACATAGGATTCAACGTACGAGGTGTGGATAAAGGAAGTGTTCACAGGGGTGATGTGGCTGGTCATCCTGACAAGCCACCAACTGTCGCGAAGGAGTTTATCGGTCAGATAATAGTCATCAACCATCCAACTGCAATAGCTCAAGGATATACGCCAGTGATACATGCACATACAGTAACTATGGCAGCAACATTTACAGAACTGATTTCAAAGATCGACGCCAGAACTGGACAAGTGATACAAGAAAAACCTGACTTTCTCAAGACAGGAGACAGCGCAGTCGTTAAGATGCGGCCGTTAAGTCCAATCGTGCTTGAGCCTTTTGGTGATATGCCTCAACTCGGAAGATTCGCTGTCAGAGACATGGGCAATACTATCGCAGTAGGTGTCGTCAAAGAAGTTACTGAGACAGTTGAGAAAGCTTAATCAAATATTTCTCAATCCTTTCTCACCTAAACCTTTTTAAAATCCATACAGTTCCTACTGTGTACGCGTTTACAGGTTAGGTTGGGATATAAACAAATGCCAGGGAAAGCAAGAATACGCCTCTCAAGCATCGAGCCAGAACATCTCACATCAATTTGTGAAGAGATAAAGAAAATTGCTGAGAGGACGGCTGTCAAGTTGCATGGACCAATACCGCTCCCAACAAAGAAGCTTGTTGTCCCAACCAGAAAGACTCCATGTGGTCAAGGAACACGTACCTGGGATAAATGGGAGATGAGAATTCACAAGAGACTGATTGATGTAGATCCTAATGAACGATTTATGAAGAGACTGATGAGGATCCGAACACCTGACGACGTTTTTGTTGAAATAGAACTTTTGTAATTAACTAAAAGAAAAGCTCGTTTTAAGGCAATCTCAAAATTGTCTATTCAAATAGATAAGTTGGGAATGTTTGAAACTTTCTTTTAGAAAGCTTTATGGTTCATTTCGCTTGATTTTCTTCTGATTGCGGGGGTGGCAGAGCCAGGTCAAATGCGCGGGACATAGCAAGCATATGCTTGCCTGCGCGAAACTCAAGAGTTAATGGGAAATCATAAGATATCCCGTGGGGTAGCCCTACGTGGGTTCGAATCCCACTCCCTCCGCCTGAGCTTGTCCACCCGAGCATTAACAACCGAATGGGGAGGTGCCAGAGTGGCTGATTGGGGCCGCCTGCTAAGCGGTTGTCGGGGTAACTCTCGACCGTGGGTTCGAATCCCACCTTCCCCGCCTTGTTCGGCCAACGGTGTTC
>JAGLGG010000344.1 GCA_023144145.1 Anaerolineales bacterium
ATGCTATGATTGATTCATACGGACGTCCGGAGACAACACCTTATAAGGCGATGTGAGCAGCTTGTGTTTGGACCTCTCACGGTGCCAACCGGCGCTCCAAAAAATTTAACATTGGCCTCCAGACGCCGAAAAACAACACCCCGAAACTCGGGGTGTTGTCCTTAGTAATTCTTCAACATCTTTAAATGGTTAGAATCTCCATTCTCCCTCACTCGTATTTATCAAAAGTGCTGTTCGGTAAAAACAAATTTTTAAACCGATTTTCCGTGATTGAATAATAAAGAGAGGATGTAAGATAGATATAGGTCTGCTATTATGAAGGGAACAGAATGTGATTCCGTAATGGGTCGGATCAGTTCTCGCCTGATCGGAATATGTGTGATCGAACAATGGTGAGGAAATGACATTCCACGATGGAGTGCAAAGGGTGCCGGGGGCACTTGCCGAGCGCTTATATACGGCAATCCAGCGTTACCGCAATGCTTGGTCCCGATATAAACGTCCAGAGGATTTGCGGCAATTGCTCAGAGTTTTTCCCAACGTGACGATTTCGGAGGGATATCTCTTGGATTACGTACCGATGGGAGGACCAAAATCGGGTTGGATTTGGCCCTTTGCGAAACCAATTCAGGGTGCGGATGATGACTATTTGCCGGATGAGCTCTCGGAGCTCGCAAGAGATCAGTTATCAGGTATGAGAGACACACCCGAAGGTCAGCGAATCGCGCAACAGACGTTGTATCGGCACCTGCGTTATCCTGGCACTCAACTTGGACTCTTTGAATATTCACTCTTTGTAAAGGAACTCTGGGCTACAAAATCCGAAACCAAGGCAGAGGAATGGCTGAATTTAGGCCTGCTCTTTTCGCGACAGCGTTTTGATGGTGTGATATACAAAGCGCAATCCGCCAAGCGCATTAGGCGGCCTGGGGTATACGAGCCAACAGTTCGCAGTGATCCAGCGGGAGGAGGGAAGGTGCAAATGCTGGCGTATGATTCCGTTGCTTGGAAGCGCATTTTCTCCATACTCCTGCGGGTCGACAAAAACGGACATGTTACTAGCGAGTCTGGCAAGGTGCTTGTTGATCTTGGGTGAAATAATGAAACGAATATCCTGGGGTGATTTTGAAGCTGTTGAGATGCATGTGGGACGCATCATTGAGATTGAGGAGTTTCCGGAAGCTCACAAGCCTTCCTACTTTCTGCGCATTGATTTTGGCCCTGAAATTGGTGAAAAACGATCTGTCGCCGCAATTCGGGGGGAATATTTATATGATGATCTCATGGGAAGACTTGTCGTTGCCGTAACCAATTTCCCCCCGAAGCAGATTGCCACTCATCAATCTCAAGTGTTGGTTTTAGCGGCTGTAAATCGGGACGGATCTTTGAGGCTCATTCAGCCAGATGATGAGGTTGAATTAGGCGCGAGGATACGGTAGAAGATTAGTAGCGCAGGGTGGGTTTAGGGGTGCGATGCACTCACCTCGAGCGAAACTCACGCAACCGACCTGTAGAAAGTTTCAACCGGAGGTCAGGTTTCCATACCTGACTGTCTATGTTCAAGTCATCGGGGCGGTCTATAACAGTGTCAGACTTATTATTTATTTGCCCAAAACAGAGCGTATGGGCAACGCGTGCTGACGCACGTCGCCAGTTGCCCGTACACCTGGCGTTGTTGATGTCTCTTTTGAAAGCGCTAGATTCTTTCCTCTGTGATGGGTGAATGACGACCTTTTGGGACAGCCCCTACAAATTTATCTATCCAAAATCAGAATTATCCCCCCGCCCTACTCCTTCGAGCTGCGATATCGTTCCCATAACTTAAAGTGTTCCAGAGATCTGCGCTGGTCGTCGTCCGTCATCCCCTCGGGCCTTATGCCGGCGGAGGTTAAGGTCCAATAGATCTGAGCAGCTTTATCTACAATCTCGAGATAATCAAGAGCATTTGATATTGTCTCGCCGGTTGAGATGGCGCCATGCATTTGCCATAACAGCACAGGAGTTTTCATTAGCGCCGCGGCGGACGCTTCGCCAAGTTCCCTTGAACCAGGGATGTGAAAGCCTAGCCGCGCGATTCCCTCTGGAAGGTGTAGGCGGGCCTCCGATTGCATCCGAAGGAGGATGTCGCTGAGATCAGTACTACTCTCAAAGTCGGGCCAATGCGTAAGCGCGATCAGATTTGGTGGATGTGAATGGAGAATTGCCGTATGCTTTGGGCGGGTTCGAGAAAGAGCTGTTTGGATTGCCAGGTGTGCGGAGAGTTCACTGGTAGGATCATTGTTGCCCCATAGGCAGGTGAACTCTTTGCCACTTTGCATAACCCAGTACAGCCCTACACCTGCTTCAGGGTCAAGCGCGATATCACGCGCTCGAGCACCACGCGCCGAAATTAATAAATAGGCTCCACCCAGGTCAGGTGTGTGATGGGGAAGTGGCTTGGGGATTTCACCAGAGAGGTTGAGGACAGAATCTGGCGGGGTTTTCATTCGGATAGAGAAATTACCCCCTGACGCTTCTGACCATCCCCATTGAGCCAGCCAGTGACAAACACGTTGAATTTCATTGAGTTCTGGTATCAGCTGGACTATGTTACTCACCTGACCTCCTCGATGGAGTTGATTGGCACGCAACATTTGCTTCGAATTATTTTAGTGCACTATATCACACTGCTGGCTTGACAAAGTAAAAGACGCTCTTATAGTTTGGAGCAGGGTCAGCTTAAGGCCAACCATCATGTCTGCAACTTTCTTCACATTTCTCAACTATGGGCATGGTTATATGCTCTGGGTTGTCATGCTACTAGGAATGTGGGCATTTTTCCGTGCTGGACGGGGATGGGCACGAGACCTCACGTGGGAGGCAGGAGATCGGAGACCGGGTTTGGAAAAATTCAGAACTGGAGAGATTTTATGCAGGAATTCCTCTTTTATCACCCCATCGTTATTCGCTACGGGGACCTAGATGCACAGCGACATGTGAACAACGCGCGCTACTTCACATTCCTGGAGGAGGCGAGGGTCCAGTACCTTAAGAACCTAGGTCTGTGGGATGGAACGGATTTTGATGAAATTGGCATTATATTACTGGAGACGACGTGCACATTTAAAGCGCCGATCCGGTATGAGCACAAAGTTCGCGCTGGCGTCAAGATGATCAAGTTGGGAAATAAAAGTATGGAGCTGCTGCATTCGTTGGAGGATGCGGAAACAGGTGACACATTTGCGACAGGTCGTTCGATTTTGGTGGCATATGATTACGCTGCGGAAACCTCTATCCCTGTTCCCGACCACTGGAGAAAGACCTTACTAACATATGATGGAAAGTAACCAATGAAATTTGATGCTTCAATTCCCCCTACCTCGCTTAAACAAATACCGGAGTTGGTAACGGCTGCCGAAGAGATCGGTTTTGATGCCCTTTGGTCATCGGAGACACAGCGCAGTCCCTTTCTACCCCTGGCATTAGTCGCTGAGCACTCCCAGCGACTCCAATTCGGAACATCGGTTGCAATCGGATTTGCGCGCAGCCCGGCTACGATGGCGTATACGTCCTGGGATTTGGCAGAAGCTTCGGGTGGTCGCTTCATACTGGGATTGGGGACTCAGGTGAAAGCTCATATTGAACGGAGATTTGGGATGGCCTGGCCCGACTCTCCAGTCGGAAAACTACGAGAGTTGATTGGAGCTTTAAGAGCGATATGGCATTCCTGGCAAAGCGGCGAACGATTGAACTTTCGTGGGGATTATTTCAAACTCACGCTCATGTCCCCCTTTTTCACCCCAGCTCCCATCCAGTATCCCGATATCCCAATTTTTATTGCGGGAGTGAACCCGGGGTTATGTACGCTTGAGGGTGAGGTGGCTGATGGATTTCATGCTCATCCATACCACTCGGAGCGCTATTTGCGTGAAGTGGTCATCCCATCAATTGAGAAGGGTGCGCAACGCAGCGGGCGTGATAAAAGTGACATTCAACTCTCGGTGACTGCACTGATCGCAACAGATTCTTCCGAAAAGGAGTTTGTCCGGTCGCAAATTGCTTTTTACGCTTCCACTCCCTCATATCGCTCCGTCATGGACCTGCATGGTTGGGGTGAGCTTGCGCAAACACTTCAAGGTCTCTCGCGACGCGGTAAATGGGGTGAGATGACCGCACTGATCTCTGACGAGATGCTTGACACCTTTGCTATCGTCAGTAATCAAGACGAGCTTGCGGGGGTACTGCATTCAAAATACGCAAACCTAGTGGATCGTTTATCTCTCTACATACCCTTTTTCCCAGGGGATAAGGATGAGTTTTGGCACAAGATTGCCAAGGAAATGCAAACAGAATCATGATAGTGATCGATGGGCATGAAGATATCGCCTGGAATATTCTCACTTTCGGTCGAGATTACACTCGTTCTGTGAGTGAAACGCGCGCACTGGAATTTGGCTCACACACAATTCTACGCAATGGCAATACTTTGTTAGGTTGGTCAGAGTGGGTCTCCGGAAGAGTGGCGTTTATTTTCGCATCGCTTTATGCATCGCCTAAACGGTGGCAAAAGGATGTGAAAGATTTCCTTGTTTATTCAGATTATGCTGAAGCCAACCGACTTTATTGGGATCAAATGGACCTTTACCATAGGTTGGTCGACGAGCAGGGCGAGAAATTTAGCTTGGTTAAGAGCCGTAGTGATCTGGAAGGGATCATCACAACCTGGGAAGGAGGGTCAGCACAATCACCGCGCGTGGGATTGATTCTTTCCATGGAAGGTGGTGAAGGTGTAAAAAATTTAGGAGAGCTCGAAGAATGGTTTGAGCGAGGTCTCAGAGTTTTGGGTCCCTGTTGGGCGGGAACGCGTTTTG
>JAGLGG010000345.1 GCA_023144145.1 Anaerolineales bacterium
ATTTGTGATCACCTTCCAAAGCTTCGAGGGCCGACTCCATCTCATCATGATATGGATGATCTCCGCGAGCGCAAAATGAGGCGAGCAATTCACGATAATACCAGAGCGAACCCTCTCTTCCCCCCTTGAATCGTTGCCAGACGCTTTCACCATATCGCTTTACGGCATTTCGGATGGTCCTTAAATTGTGTAATTTATCTGCTAGCAAGATTTTATATTCGGATTTCGAGGCCAGGGTTACCTTTTGGAGAACTGCCAATTTACGCTCTTTCCATGGCGGCTTAGGTGTTTCCATCGAATCAGTGCAAAATGAAACTAATGATGTCACTCGCGGGCCAAATTTCTCTTGAATTAAATCCAGAGTAGGGAGACCTCCCTGATCCTCAACGGCATCGTGTAAGAGAGCGGCGATAACTTCGTCCTCATCACCATCATCCTCCATTACCATTGAGGCAACGCCCAGCAAATGGCTCATATAGGGTATATCGGACCCTTTTCGCATCTGGCTTGCGTGCAATTGAAATGCAAGCTCGAAGGCGGATACAAACCTCTCCGAGAGAGTGCGCTTTTGATTGGGCATAGGCCATTGACCTCCATGAACAGTTTCGCCTTGTGTTGATCGTATGTCAAACATTCTCAAAATCGAGCAGATTGCCTACTGAGGAAAAGAGATTGTCAGAACGAATTATTTTCATGAAATCAAAAGATTTCTACTCCAGCGAGGGTAAAAGTTCTAGCTTTTGTTCGTAAGTAATGCTCAAAGGTGCGGTGATACTAACCGAATACTTGATCACTTTGGCGATCATGCTTTTGTGTGCGAAGCACCTGGTGATTATTGTGGATTCCATGTTATGTTGTTAGGATGTATCACTAATTCACTCTAGAATATTGGATTTTGTTGGCTCCGGGGGTACGTGGTGATCAATACATTTATGGATGGGCGCACTCACAACAGTCATTTTTGCGCGTTCGATATTCATAGTAAGTAAATGAATATTACTCGGGCTCGAACTTGACATTCGCATTTTCAGCATGGTATTCTGAGCCGTCTGCCTGATTCCTATATGGGGGTTCTCAATGGGGGAACAAAAAAAGTACTGGATTGGATTCAACCTAGTTTCCGGGGTTGGACCAGCTCGGCTGAAGAAGTTAATTGATACATTTGGTGGAGTTGAACAGGCTTGGAAGGCAAGTAGATCGGATTTGAGCAATGTTGGCCTTCATCGGAAATTAGTTGATGATATTGTCAAAGCGCAAAAAGAATTAAATTTGGATAGGGAGGTGGCTGAATTAGACTCACTTGGGATCCAAGTGCTTACATGGGAAGATTATCTTTATCCAGGTAGATTATTGGAAATTGATTCTTCGCCACCAGTGATTTATGTCTGGGGGAGGATCGAGAGTGTAGATAGGTACTCGGTAGCCATTGTGGGTACTCGAAGGAAATCTCCATATGGCGAAACTGTGGCTAGAGAAATATCGCTCGGTTTAGTGGCAAATGGAATAACTGTCGTATCTGGATTGGCAAGAGGGATTGATTCTATTGCCCATAAAAGCGCTTTAGAAGGCGAAGGCCGGACATTGGCAGTACTAGGTTCAGGAATGGATCGAATCTATCCACCTGAACATCGGAATTTAGCAAAGGCGATTTCACAACATGGTGCAATTATTACTGAGTACGGATTGGGAACAGCACCGGAGGCAAGAAATTTTCCACCTCGAAATCGAATTATTTCTGGGCTTTCGATGGCAGTGATAATAGTGGAGGCGGGCGAGAGCAGTGGGGCACACATAACGGCAAATTTTGCCGC
>JAGLGG010000346.1 GCA_023144145.1 Anaerolineales bacterium
CACATCGCTCCGAAGGTGTTTGTGGTTTCATACTCAGGCCCCTCACCTGAGCGCCCTTTCCACTTACCTTCCCTGATCTCCGATTTTCGCCCGCAGGAAACCGGGCATGCAAAACAACTAACGCCTTCGATAAGCACCTTTTCGTTCAGCGCCTGCGCATTCACTTCTTCTATCTCACCAAATACACCTTCTTGCCAATTTCTAGTTGGGTACCCACCTCGAACGTTTACCAGATCGGAAACCATCGTGGTTCCAAATGTGTCGAATGCCACCTTCATAAGCGACTCATCCAACAGACTGTACTGCCGTTTTGACTGAGATGAAAATTGCTCGCGGTTGGCGAGAGAAATCCGGGAATTTCCTGAGCATGCAATCGCTTTTAATCGTTTTGATCCCATGACTGCACCAAGGCCACACCTTCCTGCAGCACGATGTTTATTATTCATTATGGCCGCATACCTAACCAGGTTTTCTCCAGCAGGGCCGATGGCAGCGACAGTAAAATTGCTATTAGATTCAGTCTGAATCTGTTCTTCCGTATCAGGGACATTTTTTCCCCATAGGTGCGAGGCATCACATAACTTTGCAGCTCCATCATCGATACGCAAATACACTGGTGCGGGGGATATGCCTTCGAAGATGACCCCGTCAAAACCACTCCACTTCAGGGCAGGTCCAAAACTACCGCCTGAATTAGCCTGGCCCCAGATCCCAGTTTGGGGAGATTTTGCTACGACAGAATATCGGCTGGCACTCGGGGAGGCTGTGCCAGTGAGTGGGCCGGTCATGAAAATAAGCGGGTTCTCTGGTCCGAGAGGGTCTATACCAGCAGGCATTTCTTCGTATAGATAGCGAGAAGCGAGCCCAGCGCCCCCGATATATTTTATTGCCCATTCTTCATTAATTGGTTCTTCAGAAACTCTTCCCTCGGTTAAATTGACTCGCAAAATCCTGCCCATGAAACCATAAGAAGGCATTTCGTCTCCTCCCATATATTTCTTTCATATCGTTGAGCGCGATTTATTGATATTGGTATCTCTGGCAAATAAATTCGAATTTGCGATTATCACGATACCATGAAAGCGGTATGTATTCTAATCATTTAATCAATTTATTTACTACGTCAGGAGTAATTACTTCGCTGATATTCAAGTGTATGCCCGCCTTTTCCAGATGCAAACTAATTTGATTTCCGGTGGTATATTTAGGTTCGAAGTTGGATTTACCTCTGATTGGTCCTATAAGTACATCGCAGGATTATCGATGAACTCCCGTCAAAGATTCCTTGAAACAATGGCCCTCGGTTCTCCGGATCATGCCCCTCTTTTTAAAGAAGGAATGCGAAGCAGTGTTTTTAACATCTGGGAAAAACAGGGCTTGAGAAGAGAACAAGATCTCGCCACAATCTTTAACTATGATCTAAGGGAAGAGATCGAACCAGACCATTATCCTATTCCTGACATTCGCCATTGGCCAGAAACAATTAAGCAGCTTGAGGAATTCAAACGTCACCTCAATCCAGACCATCGCCGTCGATTACCAAAAAACTGGCGTCGCAAGGTGCGGGAATGGAAAAATCGTCAATCCGCCTTAATCCTAAGAGTGCATATTGGATTCTTGTTGACTTTGGGCGTGGAAGATTGGGGGCGGTTTTCCGAGGCCATTCGCTTGACCATCGATGATCCCGACCTGATTCATGGCATGTTGCGCGTTCAAGGTGAATTTGCTGCCTCACTGACAAAGCGAATTCTCCAGGAAGTCGAGGTCGATGCAGTTTTGTTTGGCGAACCGATCAGCAGCAGCCATGGGCCCATGATCTCACCTCAAATGTATGAGGATTTTGCCCTCCCCAGTTATGAACCGATCCTGGATGTTGTTGAGGCATTCGGTGTGAAAAACATCATCCTTCGAACTTATGCAAATAGCAAAGTTTTGTTTCCCTCAATAGTACAAACGCGCATAAATTGTCTTTGGGCATGTGAATGCGACGATCCTTCCATGGATTATCGTCTTCTTCGCAGGGAGTACGGACGCGATTTACGGCTTATTGGGGGAATTAATTCCAACGTTCTGCTAGCAGACAAAAAAGCGATTCGAAAGGAAATCGAGGATAAAGTACCTCCATTGCTGGAAGAAGGTGGATTTGTGCCGCTCCTGGATGGTCGAATCCGTGAAGTCGTACCTTATGAAAACTATAAGTATTACAGGCAATTATTGGAGGAGATTGTTATTGGTGACATATCCGATTAATTCTTTATCACACCATTAGTGTAAAAACCAATACCCTTCACTCACCAAAGAGGGAAAATCATGAAAATAACGGATAGTTGGAAAACGAGGGAAAAGCCAACGCTATCTTTTGAGGTTTACCCCGCTCGATCTGAGAAGGCAGCTCAAAATCTAGAGAAGGCGATCGATAACTTGGCCAATCTGGAACCCGATTTCGTCTCTGTGACCTTTGGTGCTGGGGGTTCGACCCGAGAAGGCTCGCGCCAATTACTGGAGAAATTGAAGCTCGACATGGGACTTCAGGTTATCGCATATTTTGCATGTTTTGGACTCAATCCGGAGGATATTATCGATGTACTCGATGGCTATAAAGATTTAGGCATCGAAACAATCCTTGCAGTACGCGGAGATACGCCTCATGATGAGTCCTTCGTACCTCATCCCGAGAGTTTACCCCACGCATCCGACCTGGTTGCGTTTATTAAATCCCGCTATGACTTCTGCACGGGCGTTGCTGGGTACCCGGAAGGCCATATCGATTCACCGAATTTGGAAAAAGATATTGAGTATCTAAAGTTCAAACTTGATCAAGGTGCCGAATACATCATCACGAATTACTTTTATGACAATAATTTCTTCTTCGACTTTGTCGAAAGAGTTAGGAAAGCCGGAATCGATGTCCCCATCATAGCGGGCGTAATGCCCATTTTCAGTGTCAAAATGATGGAACGACTTGCCGCACTGTGTGGCGCCACCATTACGACGGAAATCCACTCTGGAATTGCTTCTTTGGCACCGGATGATAAAGGTGGATTGCTCTCATTCGGCATTGATTATGCCTACC
>JAGLGG010000347.1 GCA_023144145.1 Anaerolineales bacterium
CGTCGCGATCGTGATCTCGCTCTCGCGCTCCTCGGGCGCCTTGTCGATCTCGTCAAACGGTACGCAGGTGGCCATGCCCTTGGTGGCCAGATGATTCGTTATCGCCGCCGTCAGCGTCGTCTTCCCATGATCGATGTGCCCCATCGTCCCAACGTTCATGTGTGGCTTCGTGCGCTCAAATTTCTTCTTCGCCATTTCTCTCCTGCTCCATTATGAATAATCGGGTTAGTAATTTTCCACCCACATCCTTAGTGAGTACCTGCAAGGATGGATTTGGTAACTTGCTCAGCAACTTGATCGTAATGATCAAATTCCATAGTGAATACACCCCGTCCGTGTGTCGTGGAGCGTAAATCTGTTGCATAGCCAAACATTTCTGCCAGCGGAATAAGAGCTTGTATCGCCTGAACACCTGTCGATCTTGCTTCGATCCCTTCAATATTGGCGCGGCGTGCGCCCAAATCACCGGTCACATCACCGAGGTTATCGTCCGGGACGACAATTTCAACTCGCATCACCGGTTCTAACAGGATCGGATTGGCCCGCTGAACAGCCTGGCGGAAGGCAAAAGAGCCTGCCATCTTGAATGCCATATCACTCGAGTCAACCTCATGAAAGGACCCATCCAATAGCGTAACTTTGATGTCGGTTGCGGGATACCCCGCCAGAATTCCGTTTTCCGCAGCCTGGCGCACTCCATTACCAATCGCGGGAATGTATTCTTTCGGAATTACACCGCCCTTTATTGCGCTCTCGAACTGAATACCTGCGCCTCTTTCCGAAGGCTCTACCGAAATAACCACACGGGCAAAATGCCCGCGACCCCCGGTCTGTTTTACGTAACGGTATTCCATCTCTCGTACGCTTGACGCTATTGATTCGCGATAGGCAACTCGCGGAATGCCTATATTGGCTTGAACTTTATACTCGCGAAGCATGCGGTCAACTAAAACTTCTAAATGGAGTTCACCCATGCCCCAAATTACGGTTTGACCTGTGTTTTCATCTGTGCCCACCCGAAATGTGGGATCTTCTTCGGATAGTTTTCGCAATGCTATCGACATTTTATCCTGGTCGGCAAGGGTTTTGGGCTCGATGGCCAAAAAAATAACCGGATCAGGAAAAGAGATATTTTCCAAAACGATCTGGTTGGCGGCATCGCTGATCGTATCTCCGGTAAATGTGTTTTTCATGCCAAGCACAGCCACAATGTCGCCTGCCAATACTTCCTCAATATCTTCGCGGCGATCAGCATACATCCTCAACAAGCGACCAACTCGCTCTTTCTGACCCTTGGTTGAGTTGTATACCTTTGATCCTTGTTTGATTTTTCCGGAATAGACTCGCAAATAAGCCAGCCTGCCCACATAAGGATCCGTAACAATTTTGAAAACCAGTGCACTCAAAGGCGCATCATCACGCGCGGGCCTGCTTATTTCGTCCTCTGTGCCAGGTTTTAGACCAACAACATCTGGAATATCACTAGGCGAGGGTAAATAGGCAATAACAGCATCGAGCAAAGGTTGAACGCCCTTATTTCGTAGGCTTGAACCACAAAAGACTGGCGTAGCATTACCTTCGATTACGGCCTGCCTAAGCCCCGTTTTTAATTTTTCTGTTGATATCTCTTCACCATTCAAAAATTGGACCGTGAGGTCGTCATTGTGCTCGGCGATCTGTTCGATCATTTGAGCTCTTCGCTCAGCCACTTCCTCAACCAAATTTTCTGGGATATCTACAACCTTGGCTTCATCGCCCAAATCATCTTCCCAGACAATCGCCTTATTTTCTATCAGATCGATAACACCGATAAAATTGGATTCAACGCCTATCGGCATCTGGACCATGATCGGATTAGCCCCCAAGCGTTCGCGAATCATGTCGGTTGAGTTCTCGTAGGATGCTCCTACTCGGTCCATCTTGTTGACAAAACAAATTCGGGGCACACCATAAAGATTAGCCTGCCGCCAAACTGTTTCCGATTGCGGCTCCACCCCCTGAACTGCATCAAAAACGACAACACCGCCGTCCAGTACTCTAAGGGATCGTTGAACCTCGGCGGTGAAGTCAATATGACCTGGCGTGTCAATAATGTTAATAATGTGGTCACGCCACATGGCGGTTACGGCAGCGGAGACGATCGTAATTCCACGTTCTCGCTCTTGCTCCATCCAGTCTGTAACCGTGGTGCCATCATCAACCGACCCAAGCCGATGCGTGCGCCCAGTATAGAAAAGCACTCGCTCGGTGGTGGTTGTTTTTCCGGCATCGATATGCGCGATGATGCCAATATTTCGATAGCGTTCCAACGGATACTCACGGGCCATATCAATTTCTGGTCCAACGGAAGGGACATCCTCCTCCTAATTTTTTACCACCGATAATGGGCAAATGCTCGGTTGGCCTCTGCCATTCGGTGTGTTTCTTCTCGTTTCTTGATTGCTGCTCCAGTACTATTGGCGGCGTCCATCAACTCACCAGCGAGTTTTTCTGCCATAGATTTCCCAGGGCGCGATCGCGCTGCGGCTAAAATCCAGCGCATAGAGAGTGTTAGTCGACGATTGGGACTCACCTCGATGGGAACCTGATATGTCGCTCCACCGACGCGCCTGGGCTTAACTTCTAACATAGGTGATGTATTTCTGATCGCCTGTTCAAACACCTCAAGGGCGTCTCGCTTTGCTCGGTCCTCAATCATGCCGAAGGACGTGTACATTATTCGAGTGGCAGTGCTCTTCTTGCCCTTCTTCATTAGCCGGTTAATAAAGCCCTGAACGAGCTGGCTGTTGTATTTCACATCCCCAGGGATCTTTCTCTTTTCGGGCTTTGACCTTCTCATATTGCTACTCCGTCCTTGAACACAGTTCGCATTACGTAAGTTCGGTCACTCTTTTTATGAGTGACCGATTGAATGATTTATTCCTTAGGTTTCTTTCCACCGTATTTCGAGCGACCTTGCTTTCGATCCTCAACACCGGTGGTGTCAAGAGTGCCACGAACAATATGGTAGCGTACGCCAGGAAGGTCTTTCACCCTACCGCCCCGAACTAGGACCACAGAATGCTCCTGCAGGGTATGCCCTTCACCGGGAATATATGCGCTTACCTCAATTCCGTTCGTAAGACGAACGCGCGCAACCTTGCGCAATGCCGAATTAGGCTTCTTCGG
>JAGLGG010000348.1 GCA_023144145.1 Anaerolineales bacterium
CCCGGCGTTGTTTCATGGTGTTGAATGTATATTGCAATGCCGGAGCCTTGGTTTTTTCTTGCTTTGCCTTGCGGCCCTTCCGAACCAGTTGATTGATTGTAGGCACTCTGGCCTCCCTCGAACTTTGAGACTACGCTCTGTACCGATTCGCACTAAGGGAGGCCATCAAACGTGCACGATGGCCTCGTCAAAGTCGATCGCTATTCACTTCAGGTAGGTTACATTCTTACCTACCCGCGTGCTCTAACAGATGGACGAAGATTTTACCATTCACCCCCTAGCCAGTCAAGGGAAATTTCCTGTGACGTGCTAGAGTATATTTGGTCTATTAACGCCTTTCGAATCTGGGCTCCATATCTAGCAAGCCAAGACCAAGACGCGGCGGTCTGGCACGTTGATCCTCCTTACCAAATCGCAATACATCCCCTTCATCAGTGACTGCTTCGACTGATAACCCCAGGCTTTGCAGTTCCTTCACCAATACTCGGAAAGACGCAGGTATTCCTGGTTCGTCAACCGATTCGCCCTTCACAATGGCCTCGTATGTCTTGACCCGACCTTGAACATCGTCCGATTTTACCGTCAACATTTCTTGAAGTGTATGTGCGGCGCCATATGCTTCCAAAGCCCAAACTTCCATCTCGCCAAATCGTTGTCCTCCGAATTGGGCCTTCCCGCCTAGGGGTTGCTGTGTGACCAATGAGTAAGGGCCTGTTGATCTTGCATGAACTTTGTCCTCCACCAAGTGGTGAAGCTTCATCATCAGCACCATACCTACGGTGACCGGACGGTCGTAAGGTATACCTGACTTTCCATCTATGAGAACCTGCTTACCAAGGATTGGAAGAGGACGGCCAGTTTCCTTCATCACATCCTCGGCAATTGACCGGACAGATTCAGGCGTTGCATTAGCACGGACCTTCTCTCCCAGCGACTCGATCCAGAGCCTAAGGCAAACATCAACAGCCCTTTCATCTGTGAGGCGCTGATTAGCAAAGTCCATTTCCGTTTCCTCAAAGTAAATGCTTTCAGCCGGGTCATAGCCCTTATCTCTAAGCCATTCAATGAGAGTGGAACGCCTAGCATAAGTTTGATCGGTGACCAACAGGTCAAGATCATACCCTCGCTCACCTAACCAGCGCTCTTGATAGATCTTGCGCACCTCTTCATCGTCTTCGAAAGCTTCTTCTTCGTAATACCCTTCATCTTTCAACCAATCCCAGGCATTTTCGACCACTTCGGTCCACGCCCGTTCCATGAGCCATGAGCGTGATAATTCAGCCTCGATATCAACCTCATCCGCCCCATCAAACGCTGGTGTTACCGCCCGAAAACCGAGGCGGCTAGCAGCCCATCCCATGTGGGCTTCAAGGATCTGACCAATATTCATGCGTCCTGGAACGCCAAGAGGATTGAGAATCAGATCGACCGGAGTTCCGTCCTCGAGGAAGGGCATATCTTCTACTGGGACAACCTTAGAGATCACGCCCTTATTACCATGACGCCCGGCCATCTTATCGCCTTCAGTGGCTTTGCGCTTCTGCGCAACGGCTACTCGTACCATTTTTTCTACACCGGCTGGCAAATCGCGGTGTTCCTCACGGGTAAATACCTTTACATCCACAACCTTGCCGCGCTCGCCGTGCGGCATCCGCAAAGAGGTATCCTTAACTTCGCGCGCCTTCTCGCCGAAAATGGCCCTCAGAAGTTTTTCCTCCGGGGTTAGTTCCTTCTCACCTTTGGGTGTGATCTTGCCTACCAGAATGTCGTTCGGGCCCACCTCTGCACCAATGCGGATAATCCCATCTTCATTTAAATCTCGAAGTGCCTCTTCGCCGACATTTGGGATATCGTAGGTGATCTCTTCCGGCCCGAGTTTTGTATCGCGTGCTTCAACCTCATGTTTCTCAATATGAACGGATGTGAATCGATCCTCCTGAACCAGACGTTCTGAAATCAGGATTGCGTCCTCGAAATCACCACCCTCCCATGAAATGAATGCACACAAAACATTTTGTCCTAAAGCAAGCTCGCCATTCTCCGTCGAGGATGAATCTGCAATCACATCTCCAACTTTGACGCGTTGACCCTTGATAACAGCTGGACGTTGATCAATGCAGGTGCTCTGATTGGAACGGTTGTATTTTCTCAATTTATAATGTCGGCGTTCGGTGCCAGACCTGATCACGATAGCCGATCCTGTAACCGACTCAACATCTCCATCATCCTCAGCAACGATCACCTGACCAGAATCGATCGCCGCTTGTCTTTCCATTCCTGTGGAAACTGTGGGAACTTCAGGTTGGATCAGTGGCACAGCCTGCGTTTGCATATTCGAACCCATGAGGGCACGATTTGCATCATCATGTTCCAGGAATGGGATAAGCGATGCGCTCACACCGATGATCTGCCGCGGCGCGACATCCATATAATCGATTTGATCTGGAGTGGCAAAAAGAAAATCACCATGATGTCGACAAGAGACCCGCGGCCTTATGTACTTATGGTTTTCATCCAAGGGCGCGTTGGCCTGAGCGATGACATAGCGGTCTTCGACATCGGCAGACAGATAGGTTGTTTCATCCGAAACGAATGGATCGATCGGTATCGCACGATCTAGCTTCGCAAAGCGTTTCACGATTGTTGATGTTAAAACCGTACCTGCCTCTGCAGTCACTTTTTTAGAGCGAGGATTAACAATATCCTCACCAAGGATCTGACCGATAAGATTAGGATCATCTATCGCCATTTCGGTCACGACTTTTCGATAGGGTGTCTCAATAAAACCAAAGCTGTTCACCTTGGCATAGGAAGCCAACCTGCCGATCAAACCGATGTTTGGCCCTTCCGGTGTCTCTATGGGGCAAATTCGTCCATAGTGTGAATGGTGAACGTCACGCACGTCAAATCCAGCTCGCTCTCTTCGCAACCCGCCAGGGCCAAGAGCCGACAAAGTTCGTTTGTGACGCAATTCTGCTAGCGGATTGGTTTGATCCATAAACTGGGATAATTGGCTTGAGCCGAAGAATTCACGTATGGCTGCTACGACAGGGCGAATATTGATCAAGGAAACTGGGGAAATATTTTCCTGCTCGCGAATTGACATTCTTTCGAGAATGACTCTTTCCATTCTTCGCAGGCCAACCCTAAGCTTTCCTTGAATCAATTCACCAACTGTCTTTACGCGCCGATTGCCTAGATGGTCAATATCATCTGGCTCCTCAGCCATGTTATTTATGAGAATCATTCGCTCAATCAACCGAACGATGTCCCATGAGGAAACTCGGCGATGATCCAGTGGAACAATGTCAGAAAGACCGAGCTTTTGATTGAGTTTGTAACGGCCCACCCGCTCTAAATCGTATCGTCGCTGTTCAAAAAGTTGATCGTAAAGATATTCACGCGCGTTATCCAATGTGGGCGGATCACCAGGTCGCATCCGTCGATAGAATTCTATTATCGCTTCTTCAGCAAGTGAGCGACCCTTCTTAAGATCCCACGTCGGTTCTTGGCGAATGGTGGTAGGGATAAAGCTGTGATCGGGATTGGTATCCGCAGCTTCAAAAAGTGCAAGTAGCTCCTCATCCGAGCCCTCTTTGAGGGGGGAATTACCCAACCCATCATCAATAGCAGCAAGCGATCTCAAAAGGATCGTTACCGGAACGGTCCGCTTGCGGTTGAATTTCAATGTCAGATAATCGCTTTTTTTGGTTTCAAACTCCATCCAGGCGCCGCGATCGGGAATCAGTTTCGCAGATGACAGCCTGCGCCCTGTGGCACGATCTTCGGGAGCTTCAAAATATACACCTGGCGAGCGGATCAACTGAGATACTACAACACGTTCTGTCCCGTTGATGACAAATGTTCCTTTTTCTGTCATGATCGGGAAATCGCCAAGGAAGATATCCTGCTTGATAGGTTCGGAGATTTCTTGCCCGGCCAGAAGTACCGAAACATATAAGGGCGCCGCGTAGGTTAAATCTCTTTCCACGCACTCCTCAATATCGTGTTTTGGATCTTCAAACCAATACTTCAGGCCGAACTCTTTGCTTTCTTTGCTAGTTCCAGGGAAAAATAACTTCATCCCCCCGTTATAGGAAACAATGGGAGAAATTTCATCAAACAGCTCTGCTAAGCTTTCAGTTTTCAATCTCTCGAAAGAATCCAATTGAACTTCGATCAAGGTTGGTAGAGGGAAAGTATCAGGGATACGAGAATACCATTTCTGCTTAGGGGATGACACCATTCATTATCTCCTGTCAATCACAAAATGTCGAAATAATTTAATATCGGCACATGAAAATGCGCGTAACCGGCCTCGTCAAGCCGGATCGCGCTAACCTAATTCAGGCTAATTTACCTGATTTCACATACTTAGACACGCACAGCAAACACATATTGTATCACATTAAAAAGGAAAGCGGTCCAATTATAAGGGAATTCGCACACAATCATGGCCATGCCGCAATGCTACAGCTCTAGAATAAATGTTCTGTTCAAGACTTGCTTCGATTCAGAACTGACCCATTCCTGCGCTCCATCACCAATCAGCATGACAAAGCGGCGGTGGTTTAACTCCGCCGCTTGCTAATTCTACGATATTTGTTTGTTTCTTATGCCGCTTCTTTTCTCCGGAGTAGAGAACTGATTCTTGGCAACCGCCATCCACCTTCTCCGCCAACTCGAATGTCTCGTCGCTGAAATTGCCACCAAGCAATCAGGAAAAATACCACCGACACTCCCAGCAATCCGCCAAGAGCGCCCCAATCCATATTTTCAATTGCTTTCGCACCTTGTGTGAAATAGAACGGAGTTAATTGATAGAGAGGTTCCAAATCGGTATTGATGTTCGAAATACCAACCAGGAGGAAATTAGCCACTAGCAAAGCACCCGTAAGTCCCCCAGCCATTCGTACCGAAG
>JAGLGG010000349.1 GCA_023144145.1 Anaerolineales bacterium
TAAGATTGGAGAACGCCAAAATGGAATCCGCAAAGAAAAAAGGGTGGGCTGATCGCTTAGCAGATGGGATGGAATTTCTAGCCCCATTGTTTGACCAGCCGCACCTCGCCTCCATTCGCGATGGATTTGTGGCGATGATGCCCTTGCTCATCGTTGGAGCATTAGTACTTGTTGTCCTACAGTTTCCTTTGAGCCTAGAGAAGGGATCTGAGGTTTACCTTGACAGCAAGCTAAGCCCTGATCTGGTAGATGCACTGTGGGTGCCCTTCAACATCACCTTCGGGCTTCTATCAGTATATGTACTGATGTCAATCACCTACTCATTGAGCCGACGGCGTGGCCTTGATCCGCTCATGCCGCTGATCTTCACCTTTTTGTCCTACATGTTGGTTGCCACCCCCCAGATTGCTGCGGGGGAGCCGGCGACCTTCTTGGACAACAGCGGTTTGTTTACGGCCATTGTCATAGCAGTCATAACGGTGGAGGTCTATAAATTCTTCATTGACCGAAATCTTTACGTCTCAATGCCAGCTGGAGTTCCGCCAGCGATATCAAACGCCTTCATCGCCTTGATCCCCGGTACAGTGATCATCTTCGGATGGTGGGCAATTCGTTTCCTGCTTAAGATCGATCTGGCAGGAGGTCTCTTCGATGTGCTCTCAACCCTCGTGCCTGCGGCTTCAACCTATGTCGCCGGCGCAGTCGCGGAGACTTTCCACGCATTCCTGTGGACCTTAGGCATCCACGGTGATCTGACGATCGGGATCGTTCTAGAACCGGTGTGGACCAGCAACCTGGCAGAGAACGTTGCAGCTGTTGCTGCTGGTAATGAACCGCAGAATATTTACACCAGCATCTTCCGCAGCTACGTCGTACCTGGTGGATCAGGTGCCACGCTGCCTCTTGCCATTTACTTCATCCGCTCGAAGTCAGCTCGGCTTCGAAGGGTAGGTTGGCTGGGTGTCTGGCCGGGCATCTTCAACATCAATGAGCCCATGACATTCGGTGCGCCCGTGGTGTTCAACCCCGTGTTAGCCATCCCCTTTATCATCATCACCTTCCTCAACGTCACGATTGCCTGGTTGGTAACATCTTCTGGCCTCGTGACAGTACCATACATTCCGGCGCCATGGACCATGCCTTCGCCACTTCTGATGTTTATGGCAACAGGATATGACCCCATGGCTGCAGTCCTTGCAGTAGTCACGGAGTTCGTGGTTCCTGGGGTTATATGGTGGCCAGCCTTCAAGGCTTGGGAGAAACAAGTTCTCGAGAAGGAGGAAGTGGCTGTTGCAGAAGCTGAAGTTGCTGCAACGCCTGCCTGAGTCTCCGCAAGCGGAGATTGCATTAGCAGGACCTGCCTTCGCAGGAACTGTTCGATGAACGAGTAGGGGGATACGGTATTGCCGTATCCCCCTATGTTCTGTTTAGGGGAGATGAAACATGAAGTTAACCTTCATTGGCGCAGGTGGGGTGCGTACGCCGCTGGTCATTGAAAGCGTGATGGGTTTCCAGGATCGAATTCCATTTTCAGAAATTTGTTTGATGGATATTAATGCTGAGAATCTGGATCTGATGCGTATGGTCACCGAAGTTCGATTGCAAGGTAGGGCTCCAAACTTCAAAATAAAATGGACAACGGACCCAGCCGAAGCAATAAGTGGGTCCGATTTTATCGTGATGACCTTCCGCCAGGGGGGGATCGCATCACGGGTGATTGATGAGCAAGTTCCTCTGAAATACGAAGTTCTGGGCCAGGAGACAACCGGCCCCGGTGGGTTCGCCATGGCGCTGCGCACAATTCCTGTGCTGCTCGACTACATTAAGATGATACGAGAACTTGCTCCAGAAGCCTGGTTGATAAACTTCACTAATCCCGCAGGTATCGTAACAGAAGCCGTGACCAAATATGCAGATTTCGACCGGGCGATCGGTATATGTGACAATCCGTCTGCCATGCATCGCAGTTTAGCAAAACACCTGGGAGTTGAGCTCAATGACTTGTTTTTGGAGTACTACGGACTAAATCATCTCGGTTGGATGTCTGGGGTCTACCTAAATGGTGAAAACAAAGTTCCAGAGCTGATCAATGAAATAAAAGAGAGTGGCTCGCCCTGGCATTGGTTACCTTTTAACCCTGACTTCATTGCCGCTTTAGGAGTGATACCCAACGAATACCTACTTTTTTATTATTATCCTAAAAGATCCGTTGAAAATTACCTTAAAGCGGGGCAAAGCCGTGCACAACAAATCCAACCCTTTAATGAAGAACTCTATGATTCTCTCAAGACGATCCGGGCGGAAGGATCTGCCCCAGATCGTGTGGTGCAGGTGTTGAAGAAATATCTTGAACAACGCCATGGAACCTATATGACCATTGAGACGGGGGAGGGTCATGAGGAATTCGAAGAGGATATAACTGAAGAGCAAGAAGCGATGGAAGAAGCAGCGGAGGGCTACTCTGGCGTAGCCCTGCGTGTAATTGAAGCACTCACACAGAAAATGGCGATGAACATCATCTTGAATGTTCCGAACCGGGGCGCTATTCCGGCGATGGCCGAAGAAGACGTAGTTGAAGTTAATTGTCACGTTCGTGATGGTCTGGTTCGACCGTTCGCGGTTGGCTCCATCCCGGATCACGCGCTCGGTCTGATGAAGCGTGTGAAGGCCTATGAGCGCCTTACAATCGAGGCTGCAGTTGAAGGGTCCTATTCCAAAGCTGTAAAGGCACTTGCGTTACACCCGCTCGTACCTTCCTACGAGGTTGGCAAATCAATTTTGGATGAGTACATCAAAGGTCACGGAAAACACTTCCCAACTTTGCGGTAGATTGGTATAAAAGAGTGGTTCTATTATCGTTGTAAAACCCGCATAGGCGGGATCATGAGTTAACATTTTATATGGAGGGAAAGCATGTCGGAAGCTAAACCGATCAGAGTACTCATCGTTTGTGCAATTGGTATGTCCTCGAGCTTGCTTGAGGCGAAGACTGAAGAAGCCGCTAAGGCTGCCGGTGTAGAGCTGGAGATGATGTCCTGCACCACGCCTGAGGTTGCGCGGTGGGACTTCAAAGAAAATTTTGTCGATGTCCTTCTTATCGCGCCACAGGTGCGCTACAAGCGGAAGAGCCTTACCAAGGATGCGGGTCAGTACGGAACCCTAGTCGAACCCATCGAATCCATCACATATGGAATGGTAGATGGGGAGAAGCTGTTCCAGCAAATTATGACCATGGTTGAGTCAAAAGAAAAAGGTGAATAGTTAGGAAGTTCCGTAATCCGTTTCGCAATTGAACTAGTCTGGAGCTCGATCACGTAATGGAGCGCTTTGGTGGCGTGATTGGATGAAAGTATGACACCTAAACCTATCCAAGTGTTAATTATCTGCGCCGCGGGGATGTCTTCAAGCTTACTGATCGATGCAATTGAAAAGGCCGGGAGTGAGGCGGGATACTCCCTAAATGTCATAACCTATCATTCGATTGGATCAGCCTACTGGAATTTCGAGAAACATTCTGTCGACGTCGTGCTGGTTGCACCTCAAATACGATTTTTGAGGAGGGGTATAGAAAAACTAGCTTCGCCACATGGGATCCCCGTAGTTGTTATTGAGCCAACATCGTATGGGATGGCTGATGGGGAGAGCCTTCTTCAGCAGATTATGAATGCGATAAATGAAAAGTAGGAATACATGAATATGATTGAAGGTTATCACTTAGATTGAGACTCATCCGATTTTACAGTTCATAAAGGAGAATAAAAAGGCGTGATTGTAAAAGGCTTAATCATTGCAGCAAGTGGGTTTCTCTTTATTTTCGCTCCGGGTGTTCCCATGGGGTTGATATATCAAAAATACCGCACTCCGGCAAAGTCTCTGCTGGTGACAGGCATTATTGTGTGGATAATCACGGTGGTTCTAGCAATATTTGTACAAGCCATGATTCGCCCCATTCTTCCCGAAAATCTAAATATTATTGATCCGGGGAATGCGCTAGAATACGCGCTTTCGCTCCTTGGCCCAATCATTGCCGCGCTTTTTCTTGCAACCGGCCTATATATTGTCCTCCGACGAGAGAAAAAACGAACATCATTTGCGATATTTTCAGTCCTCACATTAGGTTTTGGAGCAGGGTTGATTAATCAGGTGTTCAACGGATTAAACCTGGTAGGATCAGGCTTTCGATTAGCTCTGGGAGCGGCTACCGGTACCGATCTTGGTGAGTTCGCGGAAGTTGAATTTCTAGATCTTATCTTTGTATTGTTGGCTCTGATCGTTTTCCGAATTGCACTGCTGATTGTCACCGCATTGGTCGGAGTGATGGTTGACAGGGCGGTGTCTGGAGAAAAGAAATTCTTCTGGCAAGCAGTTATTTTATCGGCCCTCTTCAATTGGATAGTGATCGTCATCTTTTTACGAATGGGAGATTCTCCAGGACAACTGATCGTGGGTCAGGCAAATCCGATCACCTCCATCATCGCAATCCTATTTTGTGCCTTTGCTTCCATTCTTTCATATCAGCTGCTGACCAAGCATTTTGAACCTCTACGGAGTTAAATTATTATGGAACAAATGGAAACATTTACCGGGAAAGATAGACGCCCGATGATCCTCATTCCCGCCGGTGAATTTCTCTTCGGAGAGGATAAGCAAGAAGTTTCGACGGAGGCTTTTTACATCGATCAGTTTCCGGTCACCAACGCGGATTTTAAGAAGTTTGTTGAGGCGAGCGGCCATTCAAATCCACAGCATTGGCGCAAGGGTGTTTGGCCAGAGGGCAAGGAAAACCATCCGGTAGTCAATGTCACTTGGGATGATGCAGCGTCGTACGCAGAATGGGCTGGCAAACGTCTGCCCACTGAATTGGAATGGGAGAAGGCTGCCAGAGGCACGGACGGCCGACTTTGGCCGTGGGGCAACACCTTCAGCATCAACAACTGCAATACGAGCGATTTCGGTGTTCTTGATACAACACCCGTAGGTCAGTATTCGCCCTCGGGGGATAGCCCTTACGGTGCTGTTGATATGGCGGGTAACGTCTGGGAGTGGGCAGGTGGGAAATATTCACCATTGCGGATGCCACTGCGTGGGGGAAATTGGCTGGATGGCGCAGCTGAGGCGCAAACTTTTTCCCGCCGAATGCACACGCCTCACCGGAAGAATGATTTTGTTGGATTTCGCTGCGCGGCCGACGAGCTCCCTGAATGAGTATTGGTTTACGCTGGATCTTGGTGCGGCACGGTGATACCGAATGGACCGAGAAGAAAAAGCTTCACGGGGGACGATTCGACAGCCCTCTGAGTTCAAGGGGCCGCAAACAAGCCGAATTAACTGGACAAGCTCTGGTAGATGAAAATATTAAATTCATCTTTTCGAGTCCCCAGGGACGCGCGCTCCAGACAGCGGAGATCATCGGGGAATCGGTTGGGGTTGATCTAATCCAGCCAGTAGATGGATTTCGTGAGCTTAACTTCGGATTGCTTGAGGGAGGACCGATCCTGAACTTTGGTCCAGACGGTACTGCGCCGAAGGTGCTCAAGCCATTTGCCACGATCCTTCGAAACCTTACTGGAGAAAGCGAAAAACGTTTTATCGATCGAGTTAGGGAGGGTGTAGCGCAACTGCAGAAACACCAACAGGATGGCTGGATCCTTATCGTGGCGCATTGGGGAGTACTAAGTGCCATCATGGCGTCGCTGTTTAACGGGGATGCTAAACATTGGCTTGAGAACGTGAAGTGGTCTCCTTGTGGGATCACAAAAATTCAGGAAGTTGATGGACGCTGGGAAATGATCCAACAGGATGACGTCCATCATTTAACCGAATTGGGGAGATAACAATGTCACAATCAGAATGGGAACAAACACTGTTTACCGTCATACTGCATGCCGGCAACGCCCGCAGCAGCGCTAAGGAAGCCCAGGAGTTCGCAACTGAGCGAGATTGGGATGCAGCTCAAGCTTCGCTTGATGAAGCCAATGATGAGGTTATCCTCGCGCATAAATCCAATGTGGATATCATCCAGCGAGAAGCAAAGGGAGAAAAGATGGAGTTCTCCGTTTTGCTCGTACATGCTTTGGATTTACTCGTCCTGGCATGGAGCGAAATCGATTTTGCTGAGCAGTTCATCAATTTGAATAAACGTATCACGAAGCTCGAGGATCAAGTGGGGACGAGGTAGTTCAATGGCGAAGCCAAAAATTGAAAAGCTAACCTACATCGGTGGTGGCAGCTCCTATACGCCTGAGTTCATTGATGGCTTCATCCAGCATGAGCAAGAAATCGAATTGGGTGAATTTGCACTACAGGATATTGATGAGCGCCGATTGACAACTGTCGGAGGGATGGTAGAGCGCATGCTGCGCTATAAAGAGCTGGATACGAAAGTATCCCTTCATCTCCAGAGAGAACCCGCGATTGAAGGGGCAGAGTTCGTTGTGTCGGCCATCCGGGTTGGTGGGATGGATGCGCGCATACGAGACGAAAAAATCCCGCTTAAATATGATGTAATTGGGCAGGAGACGACAGGACCTGGTGGGACACTGAAAGCCTGGCGGACTATTCCGGTGGCTTTGGATATTGCTAAGGATATGGCGAAATACGCTCCGGGCGCATGGTTTCTCAATTTCACCAATCCATCTGGAATCATCACGGAGGCGATTCTGAACCACAGCGATGTTGTTGCTGTTGGCTTATGCAACAACCCTATCACCACCCAGTATGGAATTGCGGCTCTTTTGGGGGTGGAACCCGAAGAAATTTTCTTGGAATGGGTGGGGTTGAATCACATTAACTGGATTCAACGAGTGTTTTCCCAAGGTGTGGATGTTACTCAAGACTTAATCGCACAAGTAGCGGATGCCCCCGACAGCACACCAATGAGCCTTTTCGCTCCGGAATTGGTGAGGGCTTTAGGCGTACTCCCAACCTGGTATCAGCAGTACTATTATTATCACGACAAAAAGGTGAAAGAAGCCCAGGAGGCTGAGAAATCTCGCGGGGAGATAGTCAAGGAAGTTGAGGCCGCCTTGATGCAGAAGTATGAAGATAAAAATGAGTTCGTCAAACCTCCTGAATTGAGCATGCGTGGGGGTGCACTGTATTCAGAGGCCGCACTCCAACTCATCCTTTCACTGACGTTTGATCGGCG
>JAGLGG010000035.1 GCA_023144145.1 Anaerolineales bacterium
GTATCTTCAATCCGAAGGATAAAACTGCCTTCCGTTTGCTTCGCTAAAAGGTAGTTATACAGGGCTGTGCGCGCACTGCCGATATGGAAACGTCCAGTGGGTGAGGGAGCGAACCTTACTCTTGCAGGACCATTGTGACTCATCAATTGCCTCTTTTATATGGACTTACAACTCGATTTGTTTGTGACGTAATATTACACTCTCTACAAGCCCGATTCCTAGTAGACTGGCAAGCAGTGAGGATCCGCCTGAAGAAAAGAAAGGCAAAGGTATCCCCGAGACCGGAAACATGTTGAGATTCATGCCTATATTAAATGCACTCTGGAAGAAAATGAGGAAAGCAACTCCGTAACAGATCAAGGCACCAAACCCATCACGGGCCATTTTTGCTCCTCGCAGACAGCGATGTACAACAAGAATCATAATCATAAGAAACGTAACTGCCCCAATTAAACCAAATTCCTCGGCCATCGCAGAGAAAATGAAGTCAGTGTGCCTAACTTTAAGAAACCTAAGTTGAACTTGAGTACCCTGTCCATAACCTTTTCCAAACCATCCACCTGAGCCTATCGATATCAAGGCTTGTAAGATGTTATAGGTGTTCCCAAAGGCTTCCTCCTGATTTGGGAAAAGGAAGTTAGCAACACGTTGCATTTGGTAGTATCTAAGAAAGAAAAAATTCTCTTCTTGAGGAAAGTCATTCAGAAAATAGTTGGCCAAGAATGGAGAAATGACCATAAGGGCGATTAAGCCAACCAGGGCTAATACACCGATGGTTTGAAGAGGCAGTCCGACTGCCCAAACCAAAGCAAACCAGATGCCAATCAAAACAATAGTCGTGCTTAGATCAGGCTGTATGAGGATCAACAAAGATGGGATTAACACCAGCAGCAAGCTTCTAATGATCATCCGAACTGGATTACTGTCAGGCCTCTGGCGAGACAGGAAATCTGCGAGGACCAATATCATGAAGATCTTCGCAAACTCCGAGGGTTGTATCGTAATCGGTCCGATGTTGAACCACCGGGTTGATCCAAACACATCCTGACCAGCAATTTGAAGGAATGCCAAAGCGACGATAGTAATGAAATATATGGGTCTACTCAAGGCAGACCATATCCTGTAATCGATCGCGGCCACGATAATAACGATTGCTAAACCCGTGATTGCGAAAATCACCTGCCTGGATACCGTATCAGCCAAGGTCTCATTACCAGCAATGGCTGATTGGATCATCGCCACTCCTGAAATTGTAAGCAGAACGACAGCGGCTAGCAGCCAAACATCAAAATGACGCCAAATACGTGAATACGATCGCATGTTAGATCTATCGAACCTGCCTTTGATGTCTACAACTTTCCCAATGGTGCATGATCATTTTCAACGTCTGATCCCTGACAGTATTGAATTTAGGGTTGTCGTGCTGTATCGATTGACTTGAAAGCGAAATATGCTTCCAACACCTGACGGACAATAGGACCGGCGGTTACTGCACCCTCGCCACCGTTATAAACGAACGCGACGACAGCGATCTCTGGGTTTTCATAGGGCGCATAGGCTGCATACCAACTGTGAGTTGGCCAATTCCCTGGCTCACACAAGCCCTTGTCACGCGCGACCTCATCACAGAATTCTCCCGTTCCGGTCTTTCCAGCACTTGAAATTGCTTCTAGTTGAGCATAGTCTTCCGCAGTTCCTTCAGTAACCACCGCCAACATCCCCTCTTGAGTTTTTTGGATGACCCAGGGTTCGACAAATAAATCCGGTGATTCTAAGAATTCCGGTCGAACGCTCTCTGGAATAGATGTGCAGTTGGCACCAATGTCTTCAGCTGGGGTTTTTATGTTGTCGGTGATGTCCCAAAGCACACAAGGCTCGATTGATGAAATAACATTCCCTTCACCGTCCAGTACCTCTTTAACCATATGGGGCCACATCACCCTTCCACCATTCGCAATGGTGGCAATGGAGGTGAGTACCTGCAAAGGGGTGGCGAGAACATAACCCTGCCCCGTCGTAGCGTTGTAGGTATCTCCAGTAGACCAATTCTCGCCTTGCGTACGACGTTTCCAGTCCCTTGTAGGGATGAGACCTCCTGATTCGGCAGGAAGGTCGATTCCCAGTCGATTTCCGTACCCCAATGCCTTTGCATAAAGTCCGATACGATCGATCCCCAATCCTCCCTCTTCGATTTCGCCTGGGAAGCCTCCACCAATTTTGTAGAAGTACACATTACAGGAGAAGGCGATACCGTGGATGAAATCGACATCTTCGTGCCCATCGCGTTTCCAACACACGAAATCCTTAGCCTTGCCAGGATCATTGGGGAAGTATTTATTTTCAATCGTGATTTTTCCGGGATCGAATAGGGTCCGTGTGGGAGTTATGACTCCTTCTTGGAGTGCACCAATTGCGGTCACCAGCTTAAAAGTTGAGCCTGGTGGATGGCGATCGCTTATTGCATGATTGATTAGCGGTTTGCCGCGTTCATCAGCCTCAAGTTGGCGATAATAAAGTTCTGGGATGAAGCGCGCCAAGCGGTTATTCTCGTAGGTCGGCAATGAAACCATGGCAAGGATTTCACCGGTTTGTGGATTCATGGCAATGACCACACCAACAGGGGTTCGGACATCAGCCGCAGACCTATTAATGAATTCCATACGCCTTTCCAGAGCGGTCTCAGCAGCCGATTGCAGGCGAGTATCAATTGTTAGCCTTAAATTACTTCCTGGGGTTGGTTGAGTAACGGTTCCAACCTCGCGCAGGAGTTGACCAGCCACATCCTCTTCGATTACTTTCTGCCCGTTCCTCCCTGCGAGTAGATCCTGGTAAATGCCTTCAATACCAGCGTAACCGACTTTGTCGCGTCCTGCTTCAAATCCAAGTGATTCATAAAAATCTATATTGAATTCTGAAATCGGACCTAAATAGCCGATGAAGGATGCGGTTAAATCACCTGTTGTGTAGTCTCTAACGGGGAGAATCTCTATGCCCACACCAGGCATATCCATCATTATTTCATTAACAATGCGGGCAACGCTTTCATCAACATCACAGGCAACGGCCCACTCATCATATGGGCTGATCGAGCTGCCTTCGTCGACAAGTTGTCGAATCCCTCTCCCTGGAACACATCTAGCAGCCTTTTCGCCCTCCTGGTCGATTGGAATTCCAGTGAGATCGGATAGATACTGATAAATTGCTTCGATCTCAGCCTCACTATCCGGGAGAAATGCGGGTGTAATTACTATATTGAAGGCGGGAATATTGCGTACCAGTTGAAAGCCGTTGCGATCGTATATTACCCCTCGTGGAGCAGGGACGGATACATTCGTGAACCGGTTATCGTCAGCGCGTATTTCATATTCGGCACCCTGTACGATTTGAAGGTTGTAAAGACGGATTACAAAAATTATCGCCAGTGCTATAACGATAAAATATGTGATCCCTAACCGCCAGGATTCAATAGACACATTGTTTCTAGTCTTCCACATCTTCTGTCCAATCCAGTAGAACTATATGCTGACCTCTGGTGGGTGTATCAACCGATTAACAGCACTTAAAAGCTGAGTGCCCGGTAAAATCAATAACAAATTCAGAAAAGTGCCTGGGAGTATCACTCGCGCTATGGCAATTCCCAGATTTATATCATGACCTAGCATCCAAAGGGTCACGATGCTCAAGAAATAAAAAAGTGGGGAGAGCAGCAACATAACTCCGAGTGGCATTAAGATGTGCGACTCCCAAAACCG
>JAGLGG010000350.1 GCA_023144145.1 Anaerolineales bacterium
TGTCCTAATATGGTCACCCGCGTTTCAAATCCGATTTCATGATCGTTAAGATACTTTTCAACCTCTTGCACTGACAGGGTTGCTCCTTCTGCAACCAAAATGATGCAGTGAGACTTCCCTCGTGCGTAAGCAGCATCCACATGGCGGGTGATTTCCTCTAATTTCGTTTCCTTTTCCGGAATCAGGATCATCTCGGCTCCACAAACGACACCTGTGGATATGGCTAAGTATCCACAATTCCGGCCCATGGTTTCGACGAGAAAAGCGCGTTGATGGGATGATGCCGTATCGCGCAATTTATCCACCGCCTCCATCGTTGTGTTTACCGCGCTGTCTACGCCTATACTCATATCTGTTCCCCAGATGTCATTGTCGATTGAGGCAGGCACACCAACGGTTGGGAAATCGTGTTGCGCGATGGCATGCGCACCCCTTAGTGAACCATCACCGCCGATCACGATTAATCCATCGATAGCAGATTCGTACAGTTCACGAATTCCTTTTTTTTGCACTTTTGGATCGTGAAATTCAGGGCACCTTGCCGTTCTCAAAAAGGTTCCCCCACGCGAGAGGATTCCGCCAACATCTCTTGCTGCCAACGGGATCATCTCACCCCTGACCAAGCCATCGAAGCCCTCCTGAATGCCGATTACCTCCACCCCCATATCAAGCGCTTTTCGCACTGATGCCCTTATGCAAGGATTGATGCCGGGAGCGTCCCCACCCGAGGTCAATACCGCGATTCGTCGCATTAACATAGCTAAACTCCAGTTCTATTGAAGCCTTAGTTCTTCTATTTGAACGTTTGCATCTCCCAGAAGTTCAAGCAATTGGGAGTGCAATTCAGGGCTGTAGCCGGTTGTGTCATTTGGAAACTCCAAATGGTATTTTCGTGATCCCTCAAACACATACACCGCAAACCGATCACTACCCGGATAAGAGGTAAGTAAACCGTAAACCCGTCGCATTCTCAAGGTGTCTCGTTTTCTGTCTCCAGTCGACCGCAAGAATACTTTTATCAAGGAGAGATCTCCCTCGCTTGCTCTACTGCGATCATAAATTCGGATCGATGTTTTCTCAAGCACCCGGGAACTTACTGGAGGAATTTCGGTCGACGGTTGATCTTCTAGCGCGTTCGTTTGCTCGTTACTAATGTCTTGTGTGCTTGATTGATCTGGCAGATGACTGTCTGATGAATCACCATCTGAGGCCGCTTGTAACTCATGGATCTTTGTTTCCACTTCGACACTAATAGAAGGTATGTCTAATGGCTCAGGTTTTTCACCATTGTCAATCTGATTATGTTGATCGTGAGTTCCAGGAACATCTACTTCTGCTGGTTTTCGATCCATATGCTCGTCAACTGCTCCGTGGATTATTACTGGGCCAACATCCACCAATTCTGTGGACTCTTGGTCGCGAACATTATCCAAAGGTGGCGCGCCTGCCCACTTGTCACCGTTTCCGCCAGCAACTGCACTTGCCATCGACGTTGTTATAGAGAGCTCCTGAGAAATGTCATCCGTCAGAACCTTGGGGTCGCCTCTCTCTTTGTCAATTTTGCCTACTACGCGCACAATCATTCCGGGCTCAATCCAACTCCCCACCCGCCCCCACACCCGACTAAATACGACAAGATCGATTGAACCTTGAATGTCCTCCAAGGTGACAAATCCCATCGCCTTTCCCGCGCGCGTTTGATATGGGCGGACGTTGCGGATTTCACCCGCCATAGTGACGGCTTGACCATGCTCAGTTTCATTGAGTTCCGCACTGAAATGGGTCACGATTCGCGTTAGGTCTTCCATGTAAGGAGCCAGAGGGTGATCCGAGATATAAACCCCGAGTAATTCCCGCTCCCAATTGAGCTGTTGGCGGTGGGGTACTTCGAAGCGGGGCGCTGGAAGCTCGAGTTCTTCTGCAATACCGCCCTCAGAGCCAAACATAGTTATTTGACCGACTTCCTTCGCACGGAAATGTGAGGAAGAGATATTCATGATCCGGTCAAGCGATTCGAGCATTGAGCTACGGCTGCCAAATTGATCAAACGCACCAACCCGTACCAAGCTCTCCATTGCTCGCTTTCCCACCTGTCTTAAATCGATACGGTGAGTAAATTCTAGTAGGCTTTGGAAAGGTCCATTCTCTTCACGCTCATCAACTATCGCCTGGACAGCCCCTTCACCTACATTTTTAATTGCTGCCATCCCATAACGAATCGCAGGCAAATAATCATCCCGATTTTCAATTCCAAAGTCTAAACCCGATGAATTCAAGTCTGGTTGCAGTACTTCGATAAACCGTCTGCGGCAATCCGCGACATACAGTGAAACCTTATCGGTATCATGATTAAATACGGAGAGAAGCGCCGTCATGTACTCAATGGGGTAATGAGTTTTTAGATAGGCAGT
>JAGLGG010000351.1 GCA_023144145.1 Anaerolineales bacterium
TGTTCGCAGTCTCCTCGGGGATTCCATTCTCAACGGAGCCAGCAACAAATAATCCCCGATGGTCCAGAAGCAAGCCCTCTTTCTTCTTTGCCACTGCCTTACGCAAGTTATCGGCTTCTGATGCTGAATATCCAGCCAAATTCATTGCGGTATACATGATCTGTTCCTGGTATACCGTGACGCCGTAGGTCTCCTTTAGAATGGGTTCAAGTGCGGGGTGGCGATACTTAACCTGCTCCTCGCCGTGCATGCGTCGAATAAAATCGGGAATAAAGTCCATGGGGCCAGGACGGTACAGCGCCACCATCGCAATCACATGGGCCAACATTTTGGGCTTCATCTCCATCAGATTTCGACGCATCCCTGCACCTTCAACCTGGAAGACGCCCAAGACATCACCCCGTCCAAGAAGTTCATAGGTTTCAGGATCTTCCAGGGGGATGGTATTGATATCAAAATCCACGTCATGACGGGTCTTGATCAGTTCACAAGCTCTCGCCATAACTGTAAGTGTTGAAAGGCCGAGGAAATCTACTTTCAGCAATCCTAATGAGTCAAGAACCTGCATTTCGAACTGGGTTACAGCACCAATGGGGTTATCCTCTAAAGAACCCTTGGTGGGGCGATGTAGAGGCACGTAATCGATGATTGGATTAGGGGTGATGATCACTCCTGCAGCGTGTGTTCCTGCATTGCGCGCAACCCCTTCTAGCTGCGCTGCAGTGTCGATCATCTCTTGGAGATAAGGCGTGTTGTCGTAGACTTCTTTAAATGCAGGAACGCTTTCTAATGCTTCAGGAATAGTCACCGGCTTTCCTGGAATGTTGGGCACTTGCTTCGCAACTCGATCCACTTCCGGAAGGGGAATATCGAGGACTCGACCAACATCCCTGATAGCCGCCCTGGCCCCAAGAGTACCGAAGGTAATGATCTGGGCGACTTTATCGCGACCATATTTGTTGGCCGTATACTCCAGCATTTTCCAACGAAGGTCATCCTGGAAATCCAAGTCAATATCCGGCATAGAGACACGGCCTGGATTCAAGAAACGCTCAAATATAAGGCCATGCTCAATCGGGTCAACAAGTGTGATATTCAAGCAATACGCAACGATGGAGCCCGCGGCAGAACCTCGCGCGTTATACCAAATTCCCTGCTCTTGCGCGAAGCGACAAAGATCCCAGACGATCAAGAAATAAGTGTCAAATTCCATTTGCTTTATGATCCCAAGTTCATAATCCAATCTTTCCTTCAGCTTGGGGTCACCGGCTGAACTACCATAACGTTTTGCTAGTCCATCCTCGCAGAGCGTACGCAAATAGCCGGTCGGGGTCTCACCTTCCGGGACATTAAAATCAGGGAGTTGATATCCCTTAAAACTCAGGTCAACATTGCATCGTTCAGCGATCAGGAGCGTATTTTCGATTGCACCAGGGACTTCGCCAAACAACCTTTGCATCTCATCAGCTGTGCGCAAATAATAGGTATTGCCAGTCATGCGCATTCGATCGGGATCAGCCCGCAGCGAACCTGTCTGTACACAGAGAAGGATATCTTGAAGTTCGGCATCTGGCGGATTCACATAGTGAACATCATTAGTGGCAATGAAACGGCCGTTATGTGGTTTGGCAATATCAATGAGCTGCTGATTGACGCGGCTCAATTCAGGGATATCGTGCTCCTGTAATTCGATGAAGAAATTATCAGGTCCAAATACCTCGTAATACCAACCCAAGAGTTCCCTAGCCTTCTTCTCATTGTCGCGCTGAAGGGTTCGCGGGATTTCACCAGACAGGCAGCCAGTGGTTGTAATCAATCCCTCTGAATGGGCTGCTAAGAAATCATGATCAATTCTGGGACGATAATAGAAGCCTTCTAGCTGTGAAGCGCTGGCAATCTGCAACAGGTTTTGATATCCAACATCATTTTCTGCCAGAAGTAAAAGATGATATGAGCGGCTATCAAGCTTCGGATCACGATCCTTCATCCCCCGCGTGGATAAGTAGGCCTCCATACCAATAATAGGATTGATATCTCTCTTTTGTGCTTCGTTGTAGAACTCGATCGCGCCAAAAAGTGCCCCATGATCTGTCAGCGCCAAAGCAGGCATCTCCAGCTCTTTTGCACGTGCAATCAGAGCTGGGATTCGACTCAGTCCATCCAAAAGCGAGTATTCAGAATGTACGTGCAAATGGACGAAAGACATCGGCGTCCTATGTGGTTTGTTGTTGATCAGTATGATGGCATCCCATCCACCAATCCTGCCACGCCACTCGACGTGGCCTTCCAGTGGGGATTCTCTACTGACCCAGGGGGCCTTTCCGATTATAGCGAACGTCTCTGGCTTCTGCCAGTCTTTCACTATTTTTAACCCCAAAACACGCTTCCGTTACCTTAAAGTTTGCAATATTCGGACCATCTTGCAACTTATTCCACCAGTAACAACGAGTGCGCTGAATAAACTACTCTCTCAGCAAGATATGCCAGCCATCTTCTTGCGATTAACCTTTTCAGTGGAGCCAATAGTTATAAAAAAAAACCAACCCCATAGGGCGAACCCATGAAGTTGGTTTTGAGGAAATTTACCTTGGTGTATAGATGCCTATTCTTCGTCCTTTGCTTTTCGAGTGCGCCTTTTCGGTTTTTCTTCCACAGGCTCTGGTGCTTCCACCACAGCTGTAGATGTTGACTGGAACCGATAGGTCATCCGCCCAAAGCGACTTAGTATTACGCCTCCAAACGCCAGAAGAGCGACAGCAAAGGGTGCAATCCATCCAATACAGGGGATTTCGCCGATCCCAAGTACGAC
>JAGLGG010000352.1 GCA_023144145.1 Anaerolineales bacterium
AAAGGTGTCCTCGGCTCGCTCCTGGGTGACCTGGGTCCCTTCTTCATCGGCTTGGCCTTGGCAGCGGGGCGGTGGCAACTACTGCGCCTCCTCGGGCGTGTTCCCCCCATGTCTCTGACACTGGATGATCACTACATCCCGCCGGAAATCTGGGGCGCAGTGATGGTGCTGAACGGCGACCTGGGAGCCGATTTCCCTCTGGGGCAGGGCTTACCGCTGGGAAGCGGATCATTCCGCGTCATCGCACTTTCGTACAGGGGATTCCGCCAGGCGCTGCGACAGTTAAAGGCGGCGCGGCTTGGCACGATCCTCGACGAGCCTGAGAGCTACGGCGCTATAGTGAGGACCGTTCGCCACCTCATCGCACGGCCTACCAAGGCGCTTCCGTACATGATCAACGTGGACGGCGGTCAGATGCTTACACGGGGAGAGGTGCGCGTATCGGTGTCAGGTCAGGTACGACTGGTCAGCGGTCGTGAGGCCTAGATCAGCACATCCAAATATGAGCAGTCTTATACCGGCAGTCAGATCTCGCTGACTGCCAGTCGGACTACCGACTAGTCACCAAGGATAGAGCCCTGTGGGGACCATAGGCCAGACGTTGGAAAAGGCCGAGCGAAAGCATGGCCCGCGTGTAGCTCTTAAGATGCGCCCGATTATTGGAGCGGATAGTGTCCAATATATCATTGGGGGCATCTTTTCTATTGTTGATTGGAAAAACTATTCAAATATAGCTTAACGCGTGTAGATCATTATGCTCCACATTGCCCTACAAACTCAAAAACGATTCAGTATCCTGATTGACGCATTAAACATTTTCATCTACTATATTGGCATACACTGCCCTACCCTCTCTTCACTTTCGCCAAATGGGTGAGTCGTTTACCCAGGTTTTGACCAAAATCGGAAAAATACATGCCGATCTATTATTTGATATCAATTTTTCGGATCTAATCGCAAATCGCAGGCCTCAAAACACCATTCTCTATTAATGGGCATGTATTGGCTTCCTACTAGGGGATCAATTCGACCATATACTCGGGCTATAACGAGATCCAGAACCAACATCGAGCTATCCGTCGCACTCACAAGAATATCCTGAAAGCCATTTTCCAATGCAGACGATCTCAGATTTGATCGGGAAATCAAGTCGTGAATACGGCTCACTCGTCGCCGTTAAGATGCGAAGCGGTTTACGGTTAGAAAAATTCACCTATCATGACCTAAATCAACGTGCGGAACTCATGGCCGAGGTCCTTAATAATGTCGGAATGAGGAAAGGCGACCGCGTCGTTCTATGGGGGCCAAACTCACCCTCATGGGTTATTGCTTATCTGGGGATACTCTTCGGGGGCGGGGTCGTCGTTCCTCTGGACATCGGAAGTACCACCACTTTCATAAACAAGGTGATTCTCCAAACGGAACCAGTACTAGCCATTGTCAGGAAATCCAAATTTGAATCAATAGAACATTTGTCAATTCCTTCACTTGACCTTGACGATTTGCCCTTCCTCCTCTCCCAAGCACAAGGGCAGTTCCTCCCCCCTCAGCTTGAGGGTGAAGACCTTGCCGAAATCATGTATACCTCTGGAACCACAGGCGAACCGAAAGGTGTGATGCTCACTCACGAAAACCTCATCTCAAATGTCGAGATGGGTACGCAAATCATGCAAGTAGACCCCGGGTCCTCGATCCTTTCATTGCTTCCCTTAAGTCACATGTTTGAGCAGATTATTGGATTGTTAATTCCATTGAAGTGCGGTGCCAAGATCATCTATGTCCCCAGTCGACAACCTCAAATTGTGATGAACGCGCTACGCAATGAGAAAATCACCGCCATGATCCTAGTCCCCCATGCTCTACAACTACTCATGAGTCAGATTGAGCGCGAGGTTATTTCCAAAGTTGGTCATAAGATTTGGCAGACGCTTCTGCGCATAGGACAGCGCTTGCCAATAGCTCTCCGACAGTTTCTCTTCAGACCCATACACAAAGCTTTAGGCAGTCAACTAAAGTTCCTGGCAATTGGCGGAGCATTTTTGGATCCAAAACTTATCCAAAAGTGGGAGAGTATTGGTGTACCCATAATTCAAGGCTATGGAGCGACTGAGGTTACAGCTCTGGCAACTGGCAGCAGCACTCTCGAACGACGTCTTGGCTCCGTTGGCAAAAATTCTCCCGGACAAGAGCTAAAAATCGCATCTGATGGAGAAATTCTAATCCGTGGTAAAAATGTCAGCCGTGGTTACTGGAAGAATCCAATTGCAACAGAAACCACCTTTTCAAATGGTTGGTATAGCACAGGAGATTTGGGTAATATCGATTCAGACGGATATGTGTACTTTAAAGGCCGTAAGAAGAACTTGATCGTTCTTGCTGATGGCATGAACGTCTACCCAGAAGATATTGAGAATCATCTTAATCTTGAGCCAGATATTATCGAAGCTATAGTGTTGGGTATAACGCGAAGTGATGGAAGAGTAGAAATTCATGCCTTTATTTTAGCGGAAACGACTGAAACAATTGAGAAGACCATCCGAACAGCCAACGCATGCTTAGCACCCCATCAACAAATTCACGGGTATACCATTTGGCCTGAAGAAGATTTTCCACGTACGCATACCTTGAAGGTTAAACGGTATAAACTGCAAGAAGCAATAAGTGCTGAAGAAAAAACAATAAAAGATTCAGCCCTCTCCCCACCACAATCCATGAAAGACCTTCGCAGCCTAGCTTCTGAAATATCCGACCTACCGAAAGAACAAATCGAACCACGGCATAATCTAGCGCTTGATTTAGGAATGGACTCACTCTCGAAAGTCGAATTGCTTTGTCTTATTGAAGAGGAGCTTGGAATTTACGTGGATGAAGTACAGCTTCAAGCTGACGCAACGATTGAAGATCTTCAAGCTATCCTTGACGAAGAGCATGAAGCAAAGGTGACAACATCTTTTCCGGATTGGCCCTATAAAGAATCTGTAAGAGTCATTAGAGCTATCATTCAACGGTTAGTAGTAAATCCTTTCCTAGCCATTATGTGCCCAATGAATATTATTGGTGATGAGAATCTGAAAGGGCTTGATGATCCTGTCCTTTTCGTTGCAAATCACACAAGCCATTTTGATGCACCCCTGACTCTTAAGGTACTGCAAAAGAATCATAGGCGAAAAATATCTGCCGCAGCAGCGGCGGACTATTGGTTTTCCAATCCGTTGTTAGGGTTCCCCACCTCCTTGGTTTTTAATATTTTTCCTATGGCACGGAAGGGAAATGTGAAACCAAGCATGGAGCATGTCGTTGATCTTATTGACAAAGGCTGGTCAATCTTGATCTTCCCCGAAGGAACGCGTTCCTTGACTGGTGAAATTCAGTCGTTCAAAGCTGGTGCAGGTTTGTTGGCAGTAGAGGTAGGTGTGCCAGTACTACCCATCCACTTGAGCGGAGTCTATGAAATCCTTCCCAAGGGATCGTTGCTCCCTCGTCGCGGACCAGTTTTGGTACGTATTGGAGCTCCAATGCGATTCGATCCGTGGATGAATCACTCACAGGTTTCCATTCATATCGAAAACGAAGTACGCAGACTTAGCGAGTTG
>JAGLGG010000353.1 GCA_023144145.1 Anaerolineales bacterium
ACTTCACAAAAGTGATGTTAATTGGGACACTCCCACTTTCTTTCTCGAAGGTGAGGGTGAGCACACTGTCTCCCATCAAGTAGAGTTTTGTCTGGATCATCTTCGCGCGGGTGGGAGGTCAATGGGAGCATTTCATGGTGAGAAACTCGTCGGGGTTTGCGTCATGCGCCCGAATATTCGGCGTGGAATGGCCCAATTGGCATTCTTGCATGTAAGTAACGGATATCGGCGGCAGGGGATTGGAAGTCACCTGACGCGAGAGGTGATTAACGAAGCCAAAATTTTCGGGGCTGACAGGATCTATGTTTCGGCAACGCCGTCAGGGTCTGCCGTAGGTTTCTACTTAAGTCATGGATTTGAACTGGTTGAGGATGTCATCCCGGAGCTGTTTGACCTCGAGCCCGAGGATCTCCATTTGGTCAAAACGCTGACTTGACCTTGCTGACTTATGTGCCAATAAAAAAAACCGGTCCCTCTAGAAGGGAAGGCAGTGAGATGATGAATGAGCATTTGGTCTCTGATGATATGCTCTGGCATCATCGAAAACTGGTGCAGCACACGATGCCCTATACCGATGTGGCGGGCAAACCCTGAATCAAACCTGGTTGTTTGAAACAGATCGGGCACATCTACCAGAAACCAGATCAGCTAAGGATGGAGATAGTTACCGAGCAGCGCTGCACAACCACAACACCGTCATTACCTTGAGGTTTATTTCTGCTATTATTCAAATCATTGAGATATGGGAGGTACTGCATTGAGGACTGCAATCATCGCGGGGGCAATAGGTGCTTTAGCAACAGGTGTCGCGATTGGTATTCAAGCAACACTAACCAGTCGAGCAGGTGGCATTATCGGGAATGTTCGAACCGGCTTGCTTACCAACTTTCTTGGGGGAGCAATCGCTGGTGTAGTGATTCTCATTCTGTTCGTGCAACAAGGTTCAGGCAATTGGAAGATCCCGACCACTGCGGTAGCAATGGTCGCCGTATCTGGCATGTTGGGGATATTGATCATCACAGGGATCTCGTTTTCACTACAACGTGCAGGTGTTGCTGCTGGACTTGCAACGATTATCCTTGGTCAACTTATTGTCTCCATTATCGTCGATTCACGAGGGATTGGTTCTGTTGAACCGATTCCATTGACGGCCCAGCGTATCGGTGGTCTATTTGTGATGGCCGTGGCTGTTTTTTTGTTGATGCCTAAAAACTAATCTGCTGAACGATCGGATGTGGACACCCTCCGCAGTGGTTGGCGATTGCCTTGTTCGACTGATTACACAAAACATTTCGGAAGGGAAATTATGACATTCACTATGACGGATACGGAAAGGGAAACTTTCCTCGCGGCTCTTCATGTAGGTGTTCTCGGAATTTCTGCTCGTGATCGTGGCCCGGTGTTGGTGCCTGTATGGTATTCGTATGAACCTGGGGGCGATATTCTATTCATCACAAACAAGAACGCGAAGAAAGTTAAGCGCTTGGAGCGAGAGGGGAGATTCACCTTATGTGTCCAAGATGAATCCCCTCCTTATAGCTATGTCAGCGTTGAAGGCCCAATAATCTCAATTGAGGATGCTGATCACGAACGAGATTTAACGCCTATTGCCCGTCGCTATCTGGGTGAAGAACGAGGCGATGCGTATGTGAACGAGACATCGGGAGATAAAGAGCTTTTGATTCGAATGAGACCAGCGAGGTGGTCAACGGCGGACTACGGTAAGAATTCCACCTGATGAGCAGCATCGGTCTGCGAATTATTGGCGATTGAAGAATGTAGTGAATTTGAACTTTTGGGGTAAACTTTGTTACTGACACCCACAGTACCCAGCTTGAAGCGCTGCAGTACGCGGGGGCTATATCCTTGGTGAAAGGCGAAAAAGCATGTCTTCAAAAAGTGAAATAGATCCAATACAAGGGCGAATACAAGCTGTTTGCGACCGCGTCAATGATGGCCAGCAAGCCGATTTCTATTATTACAACATTCCTATTAATGAGCTGCGCGGTGCGGCGACAGTTTTGGTAAATGGGCGCGAGATGAGCATGTTCGCTTCGTACAGTTATCTTGGACTGATTGGGCATCCAAGGATCAATGCGGCCGCGCTTAAGGCGATTGAGAAGTTCGGCACTGGTACCCACGGTGTCAGGT
>JAGLGG010000354.1 GCA_023144145.1 Anaerolineales bacterium
GTGGAGGGAAATGATCACCTTTACCGTCTGGACACCGAGGGTTTGGAGGGCGCCACGAAGCGCGTTTTTGCGTCTTTTACCTCCGACAAGGTCACAGATCTTGTGGATGGCGTAGAATACGAAGCGTGGGAAAAGAAGGTTATAAACAATTTTGTAAGAGGCGACCAAATTCTGGAGATCCCAGCCGGGTATAAAAAACGCTTGGTAATACTAAAGTGGTTGGTTGACTTTTTTGAGGATGGGAGGAAATATACCGAAAAGGAAATCAACGGAGTTCTTTCCCAACATCACCAGGACTTCTCTACGTTACGGAGAGAGTTGATTAGTAACAAGCTTATGGAGCGTGAGAGGGGGGTGTATTGGCGGCTGGCATGGTCTATGCCCGATTTAGGAAACTGAGCAGGAGAATAACTTTTGTGAGGCCTTTGGGCTGAGTGAGCTGCAACGAGGTAGATTGGGTTGGAAGCGGGCAAGATTTTAGGCTAAGCGCATTAGAAGAATGAATCAAAAATTCTCAACACCCGGGGATAAAATGAAATCAGATCATAAAACAACAGTTGGGGAGTTGCGAACCGTGGTCCAGAAATTTGTCGATGAGAGGGATTGGCAGCAATATCATAATCCCAAAAGCCTTGCCATGAGCATTGCAATTGAGGCTGCAGAAATTATGGAGCATTTCCAGTGGCTATCCCTTGAAGAGAGCTTGGTTAAAATGAGTGACGCGGAAGAACGCCAAGCAGTCATAGATGAGATGGCTGACGTGTTAATCTATTGCATCGCATTGGCTAATAAGATTGATGCTGATATCAGCGAAGCCGTCCGCACGAAACTTATCTCCCGCGAAGGACGGTATCCAATCGGACATATGCCGACGTAGTGTTCCGTCCAACGTGATTCTTTAGAAAGGATAAGTAAGGAACGGAACAACATAAGCATTTGTCAAGGATACAGGCACCAGGTTCATGAAATGAATCTTTGTCCTTGACAAAGCAGTAGTTAGATAGTGGAAATTCAGAAAAATCCAAGAGTACAAATCACTTTATGGAGAATGATCATGGAAGATTTTTACCCAATGCCAGCATTCGCAACCTTGGAAGTTATGAATATTGCTGCATCTGTTTCCTGGTATGAGAATGCCCTTGGGTTCCGTGTAGTATTTCAATCACCGCCGGGTTCTGCTGAGGAGGCAATGATGGTTCATCTTCGACGCGATCGATACCAGGATCTGTTATTGTTTTCCGTCCATGATGGAGATATGGAAAAACGAGGGGGCGGAGTGATCTTGAATTTTCTCCCAGGAGATGAACCCGTTGATATTATCGCCAAGCGGGCATCCTCTGCAGAATCTTCGAAGGTGGAGGGCCCTATTGATCGACCTTGGAACGTTAAGGAAATTACTATCCTGGATCCGGACGGGTACCGGATCCGGTTCTCAGAAGTGTTGGATCCGGATAAATCCTTTGATGATGTTGTTGGCCAGGGTTGGGGAGGGAATTAAGCTGTGATGAAAGCAGAATACGTTCCAATTTTCAAAAGTGCTGGAGTGGAAATAAAAGGTCCCACAAAGGTTGTTAATCTTCCATTCAGCAGGACGAGTGCGCGGGCGATTATTGTGAGGCGTTCTGACGGAGAAATCGTAGGAGCGCTGCATTCTCCTGAGGGGAAATTTGCTCTGCCGGGTGGTGATCTGGAGGATGGCGAATCCCCTATGCAAGCGGTCACACGTGAAATCGAAGAGGAGAACATCCACCTTCGTGGGAGCGACGACCGCTGGCAGGATCGAATGCAGGTTAGCTATTTTGATGGGTATCGGGAACTCGCATTCTGGTTTTTGTTTGTTGTAGATGATGCAAAGTTAGGCCAGTGCGAAGAGACTATCGAAGTGCGATGGATTTCTCAAGGTGAAGATCTTTGGCACCCTCTGATGCAGAAGCGGATATTACTCGTCATGGAGCGTTATGTACCGGAGCTTATGAATGTTGGCTTGATGGTTCATTAGTCGGTTTGGGCTATGAGTTTCAGATCCCTCTTAGAATCAGGGATGTCAACCGAAGACAATTTTGAACCCAAAAATACGAAATTCCGAGAGAGAGAAATGAAACTTCGACCTCAAGCTTGGGATGAGATTTTCCAGAAGGAAGGTCGCGTCTACCACGAGACCTTCCCAAGATTCGAGTGGCTTGTTCAACATTTTAAATTTCATGGTTGCGAAAAAATTTTAGACTTGGGATGTGGCAGCGGGAGGCATCTACTGCATTTGACCAAACTTGGTTTTAGTGTTTTGGGATTAGATTATTCTCCGACAGGGCTCTATTTGGCGAAACGGTGGCTCTACGAAGAAGGGATGGAAGCACCAATTCTCCAGGCAGACATGCGTACCCCTCTTCCATTTAAATCCAAAGCATTCCAGGGCATACTCTCAACTCAAGTGATACACCATACTCAATTGGCGACAATTCGAAGTACGGTCGATGAGATATGGCGCATCCTCACTCCAGGCGGTCTTGCCTTTGTTACAGTCCCTGCTCGTGCACATGAGAATGAGGGGAATATTCAAATTGAGCCTAACACGATCGTGCCTACCGAAGGTTCAGAAAAGGGACTTCCGCATCATATCTTTACACTCAATGAATTCTGTTCTTTGTTTGAACGATTTCAGATCTTGGAAGCTGCAATCAGGGGTGAAAAAGTGATAACGATTCTTGCGACAAAGGAATGAAAATCGGATTTCTAAGATAAGAGAAAAACACCATCCGATAGTTATACATCGCTTGAATTCTCCCTCAATCACAGATCTGAAGGGTGATATGATGTAAGGGAAATGTTCCCCATGCCTCCGCCCAGCCAGGTTAAGTACCTATCCATTCACATCCTACGGGAGAAGAGTCTGTGATGAGAGTTTGTGTGTATTGTGGATCAAGCCCGGGATTAGACCGCACTTATGTAGATGCTGCCAAAGACTTAGGGCGTGAGCTTGCCGCAAAGGACATTGGCTTGATCTATGGCGGGGGAAATGTGGGTGTGATGGGTGAAATTGCTAACGCAGTTTTCGAAGCGGGTGGGGAGGTAATCGGCGTAATCCCGAAGGACCTGGTATCGAAGGAAGTTGCTAATTTTGATATTACAGATCTTCTCGTAGTTCCATCAATGCATGATCGCAAAGCGCTGATGATCGAAATGGCAGATGCATTTATTGCCTTACCAGGGGGATTTGGCACTTTGGAGGAGTTCTTTGAGGCCGTCACCTGGGCGCAGTTAGGGATTCATAGTAAGCCTTGCGGACTTTTGAATATCGATGGCTATTACGACAAACTCATGCAATTCCTTGATCATTCCGTCGAAGCTCAATTCATCCACAGAACTCATCGCTCCATGGTTTTTATTGAGCAGGACCTAACCGCGCTATTGCGGAAATTTAAAGAGTATAAACCGCCCAAAATTGATAAAGCGGGGTGGGTTATGAGCTTGAGTGAGGGGCCTAAAAAGGCATGAAAAAATTTCGAGCGGAGCATACTCAATCCGGTGTAATGGATTAAATCACAATGTCAAATGTCATTCTACGAACTGATGGATTGACCAAGAGCTACGGTCCACTCGTAGCGGTTAATGACCTGACCATTGAGATATATGAGGGGGAGATATTGGGGTTCTTGGGGCCAAATGGAGCGGGAAAAACCACCTCAATCAATATGATATGCGGGTTACTGAAACCAGATCGTGGTGAAGTATTTATACACGGAGTTCCCATCGAGAGTGGAGGTGCGGATCTGCGCGGGAGGGTTGGAGTGTGCCCGCAGGATGTCATCCTATGGGATCGTCTGACCTGTATGGAGCAACTGTTATTTCTTGGACAGATGTTTGGGATGTCTAGAAAGCATGCGCGTTCACGTGCAAACGTGCTATTAGGTGAGTTTGGATTAGAAGGGAAGAGCAAGGCACAAGCGCGCACATTGTCGGGTGGGATGCAGCGACGACTAAACCTGGCAATGGCCTTAATCCACGATCCTGAAATCCTGCTGCTCGATGAACCGGAAGTAGGCTTAGATCCTCAAAGCCGCGTGAGCGTGCGTAGGTATATCCGATCTCTTGCCCGGACCAAGACCATCATCCTGACCACTCACAACATGGACGAGGCTGATCGACTGGCCGATAGGGTTGCAATCATTGATCATGGCGAAATGCTCGTCATAGATACCCCGGAAGCTTTGAAAAGGAGCATTGGAGAGGGAGATGTGCTGGAAATTGAAGTCCAGGGGCGAACGGTCGACCAGGAAAGTGCTTCACGTTCTTTTGATCGCTTATCAGAAGGAGCTTCATTTGAATTTGCGCATGACATGCTTATCGTGAGAGCCCCGCATGTCGTAAGGCTTCTATCCAGCATCGTTGAGGTGTTGGCTGAAGAGGGTGTGGAGTGTGGGGATATTCGACTGCGCGAGACCTCGCTCGAAGATGTCTTCATCCATCTGACTGGGCGGAGGCTGCGCGAATGAGATTCCTGCACGTTTTCCGTAAAAGTTTATTGGAACAAAGACGGGACATCTTGATGTTGAGCCTCACCCTGGTCTTCGCCCCTCTGTTCGTGTATTTGTATTGGATGTTCTTCCCGGGAGGTTCGACGACCTTTGACGTGCTTGTCCAAAATAAGGATATCCCGGTGCAGAGGTCGGATGGTGCGATTCACTCCGGTGGTGAAGACGTGGTTGAAGCGTTACACACGATCACTTATGCGAATGGGAAGTCGATTCTGAATGTCTTGTTTGTCTCGGATCGAGAAGAAGGGGATGAGCGTCTTAGGGATCATGAGGCGGAAGTGCTGTTGATCATTCCAGAGGATTTCTCGAGTACGCTCATAGCTCGCCTTCAAGGCTCTGTGGTGGACTCCGCCTCGATTACCATCGTCGGCGACCTCACCAATCCATATTACGCCCTGGCTGCGGTCATGGTTGGGTCGGCAGTGGATGAGTACGGACAACTTATCCTTGGTCAACAGAGACCCATCGAGTACACGGAAATACCCTTGGGTGCATCCGCCGCGCGCTCAGAATTTGATCTATACGTCCCAGGGCTGATGATCTTTGCAGTGATTATGTTGATTTTTCTGGCCTCAATGGCGGTGGCCCGCGAGGTGGAGGCCGGAACGTTGCGACGTCTGCAACTAACACCGATGAGATCTTTCGATTTTTTGGCCGGTGTGAGCGCGGCGCTCATTGTAGTTGCGATTGCACAGGTTCTGCTGACGTTTTTAGCGGCGCAATCCCTCGGTTTCCAGAGTCAGGGGCCCTTGTGGGTGGCTATCCTCGTCGGGATACTCACGAGTTTTTCCATCATCGGCGCGGGAATGGTCGTAGCCAGCCTCTCGAAGTCCGTTTCGCAGGCTTTCGTCATCGCCAATTTCCCTTTGGCGCTCTTCATGTTTTTCACCAATGCAGTTTTTCCGATCCAAAAAATTCCCTTATTTACACTGGGGGGACGAACGATTGGTTTATGGGATTTTCTGCCGCCGACTCATGCAGTTGTCGCCCTTAACAAGGTTCTCAATTTAGGCGCAGGGCTTGCGGACGTAGTTTATGAACTTTCTGCGCTAGTTATCCTTTCAGTTCTCTACTTTGCCATGGGGGTATGGTTGTTTAATCGCGTGCACATGAAAAGGGCTTAATTTGATTGATGTAGGGGTGGACCTTGAAGTAATCGTCTTATAAAACAAATTGGTACTCAGAAGAAATTATTCGCGGTTGTATGGATGTAAGAGCTCCGGAAAAACACAAA
>JAGLGG010000355.1 GCA_023144145.1 Anaerolineales bacterium
AATTTAGTCATTGAACATTGGGTGATCCCATCTTTCGCCGCGGTTGCAATCGGTGTAGTGGTCATAAGAATCCCAAGCAGCCCACAACTCTGGTTGGCCCTTGTAGTCGGTGCTTTACTTTTAGTGGCTGTGCTCAATGCAGAATTCATTGTCGCTTATAAGGATGATCCGAGATACACAAATGTCGCACTTGCATTGAGAGGCTTGGCCTTCCTTCTATTAACTGGTTCGTATTTCGCAATTTCTGAATCGCAATTACGCGCGATTTTCGCGGTGCCCCTGGTCATGATTATTTCCATCGTTGTTTCGTGGCGACTATTCCACTTGGCCTTTCCCAACATCCCAAAATGGACGTGGGCTACATTATTGGGAATGCTCACGGGTCAGATCGCCATCGGCTTACATTATTTACCCCTATCCCCATTGTCAACGAGTTTATTACTTGGGATCATCACCTACCAAGGGTATCAACTCATACTCACACACGTAACACGTGGGATTGACAAATCCCGAATAATCGAAAGTATAGGTCTCTCGATCATTGCATTCATTGCGATTGTGTATACGGCTTAAGGCTTCCACAGCCCATTGATCCTCTACGATTGACCAAATCATTTAACTAATCATGCAAAGGCTTTTATCCAAATATGACACCGTCTTTCAATATGGGGCTTATCTAAGAAGAGGTGCTAGCTACCGCTCCCTTATCAGAAATTAGTCGTAAGGGCAACGCGAGCTAACGCACGTCGCCAGTCGCCCCTACCTCCGGGGATAAAATACTTTCAGCCCATGAAAATCCTATCTCTGAGATTATTACGGATGAGGGATAACTTGTTAGACACCCTTTGTCTTGAGTCATGATCATCATTTACGTTTTGAGATTAATATTGGTTTGAAGAATTACTGGGGGTGTGGAAACTTGAGGGGATTAAGCGCGTTCGGTCTCTTGAGGCTTGCTCCTACGTGCCTTTTGTTTGGCTCTCCAACCAATCAAACGCTCCTTGCCTTGCTTAAGTCGCTCAATGTTGGGACGCAGCCCCCAAAGGAGCAGGAGCTCGACCAGGATTCCAAATACAACATAAGCCCAAGGTCCAAGTCCTTGGGCCGCACGATAAGTGAACAATCCTATTATGAGTAACCCGATGGAAATCGTTGAAACAGATGCAAATCCAAGTCCGAACAAGATCAATAAACCTATTGGGATGATTATCAATGCCGATGTCGGCCACATTGCAGTTGCAGCCCCTACGGAGGATCCCCCCCCTGCACCACCCCTGAAACGAAATTTGTCGCCTTTTCGCTCGATCAAAAAAATCGAATAATTGTGCCCAACAACTGACAGTAGCCCAGCAAATGCTTCCATCCATGGATCTCCACCTGTGAGCGTTCTCGCTAAGATAACAGCCAGATAAGCTTTTGAAAAATCCGCTAACCCAGTGATCAGCCCTGCCAAAAATCCGGCTGATCTCATCACATTTGTGCCTCCAGTTCTCCCGCTATTTTCATTGCGAATATCCCTGCGCTTAATGAACCACACGAAAATAAGCCCAAATGGAATTGAACCAATTAAGTATGCGATGAGTAGCGAACCAATCGCTTCAAACAAATGCTTTACCTCCAAAATTTTCCTCGTTACTTCCCTAAAATCTAAAACCCCGAAGCACGCAATGGGTTGCTTATTCCTGAATAACTATCGCCACCTCTCTAGCTCTCCTATCTTCTATCAAAAAAGCCTTACACTCCCATTCACCCAAAGGCTTAGATAGTACAAGGTACGCCGTCTCTGGATAATTTGCTTCATTCAAATCCGTTGCAGACAGGCCCGAGGGGCCGTTTACGTGAGAATGATAAATCCCTAAGATCGAATGCCCTTTATCTTCGATTCGTTGCATTGCATTTAGTTGTTCTTGAGGGTCCATACGATATCGAGTGGGACTGTGCAGGATATTGGTCACCGGAATCACATCTTCAACGATGTGATCAATCCCCCCCAAAATCCCACAAGCTTCTTCAGGGTAGCATTTTTTCACTTCGTTGAGCATCATGTCCCAATGCTCTCGTTTTAATTCAATCCTATCCATCGTTATCTGTTCTCAAAATGATTCAAGGTCCTGAAATTGAGAATCAGCTGATAATCCCCCCTTCCGTGAGCTGTCTAAGATCAGCTAGCGCGTTCTCAATTTCAGCTCTTTTGATTTTACGGT
>JAGLGG010000356.1 GCA_023144145.1 Anaerolineales bacterium
CCAACGGCGTAGAGGACTCCGGCCAAAATACCAAAATCCGAGAGGGCTGGCATGAGATACTTTAGTAGGATCTCACATCCTGGCTCCGCGGCTTCGGCCGTAAGGGCAGGCGTGTACCAGTGAAGGAATATGAGATAGGTACCAATAATTCCAAGCAATGATCCAACGACAGCCAAAATGCCGCCTAGGCGATTGTTCTCTTTCATATGTCATTCCTCCTGAACAGGCGTATGATATGTGAAATATATCACTATAATAGCTGTAAATCTTTGCTTTAAAGCAAATCTTTAAATGTCTGAAGGGACAATGAACGAATGAACAGAAAGCGATGTGATATAGGGCGAAGATATATAATACGATTGTGATGATGGAGCACGAGTGTTCCGTCTTATTTATCTATCCTTTCTAAAGAATTACGTTGGACGGAACACTAGGAGGGCAAATTTGAGCATTACAAGAGAGACCATCACTAATCACCCTTTGTTCGCTAAGCTTGACCAGAGAACCTTGAGTGATGTAATCAACTATGGTGTTCACAAGTCTCTGAAGGCAGACGAATATCTGATCAGTCAGGGGGATATTTGGCCTTGTTTATTCTTAGTTGTAGATGGGGAGATCCATGCTCTCAAAGAATCACAAGAGGGCAGGGTGTTAATTGCTACAACGATTCAGCCCGGCGAAATATTTTGGGGTCTGGCTTTTTTCGTTGAAAGTGTTGAAATGCCTGTGATGCTCCAAGCCAAGAGTGAGACAAAGATCGTTATTTGGCAGAGGGAGAATCTGCTTCCGGTGATACAAGAAAATGGCAGTATGTCATGGAACATCTGCCAAATCATGATCAAACGGATGCAAGATGCCAGTGATATCGTAGAGGAGCTAGCTTTTCAACCCGTTATGAGCCGATTAGCAAGTTTATTGCTCGAGGTTTTTGGTGGAACCGAGGGGGAGTTTGTATCCAGAGAATTAACTCTTGATGACATGGCTGCTCATATTGGCACAACGCGTGAAATGGTCTGCAGACACCTATATCGATTCGCCGAAAAGGGAGCGATTGAAATAAGCAGGACGGAGCTCAAACTCAACGATCGGGATTTTCTGCAGGAGCAGGCGAGTAAGGAGTAAGTGCGAATTCTACATAGATCAGAGCTGAATTTTCACACATGATCTCTAAGGACAGCATGCTTCCAGAAACATAATCTCAAAGGAGAGAGGGGGAACCTCTTTACCCAAGGTTTTATTAGAAGATTATGTTTGCCGTAGGACAAGGGCACAATCACAGCGTCTTCGATCAATTTTTTATCCGCATTTCGGTAAAGGTCCATTCTTTCATCCTCGTTAGCAGTGTGTTTTGCAAGCGTAATGAGGCTTTCAAGCTTTTCATCATCGTAAAGCGAGAAGAATTTGCTGAACACAAGGCTCAAAAAATCCTCTGGATCAGGATATGAAGCCATCCATGCGATAATATACATATGAGGATTTTCATCGTCCAATCCATCGAGGAATCCGGACAAGTCAATAGCCTCCCAAGTTACCTGAACTGACAAATTTTCTTGCCATTGTGATTTCAGAAACTCAGCACGTTGATTTATGCCTGGAGAAAATGGAACTATCAGTTTAACTTCTGGGAATCCTGTTCCATCTGGAAAACCTGCATCGGTTAGTAGTTCTTTTGCTCGAGTAGGGTTGTACAGGAGTCCAATCCCACTGGAATGTCCCGGAATACCAGGAGGGACGAACCCCCCCGTGGCGGGAGTCCCTCGATCACGCAGTACAACATCAGCTAACATCTCTCTATCTATAGCATGAGCAAATGCCAAGCGCGCTCGTTTGTCATTGAATGAGCTTCTGTTGGTGTTGAATCCCAGGAATAGGGTCGTGGGTCCAGGTATGGAGAGATATTCGTTAGCGTTCAAGTGAATGGCTCGTTGAGCAGTGACCGGTTCAATAGCTCCTAGGTTAAGAACGTCAAGCTGATTGCTTTCATATTTTTCAAGGACATCAGAGTGGTCGGTTTGTTCCGTCAATACAACCTTATGGACATTTCCGCTGAATCGGCCATTGTATTGTAGATTCCTTGATAGAACCATGGTCTCGCCGGGTTGCCACTCCTCGATAAAGAATGGTCCATTTACCGCAATATTTTTAAACTTCACCCAATCCTTTCCAAATCGTGTAACCACGTGACTGGGCACTGCATATGCTGTGGAGAGCGACAAAAGATATAGAAAAGATCCAGTAGGAGCTTCCAAATCAACAATTAATGTGTGATCGTCCAAGGCGTTGACCCCAAGAGAAGAGGCTGAGGGAATTTCTCCCTGTTGATATCGCTTGGCATTCTTAACATCATAAAGGTGGGAGGCGGTTTCTGCACCGGTTGCCGGATCTAAAACACGTTTCCACGCAAATTCAAAATCGAACGCAGTCACCGGCGTTCCGTCACTCCAAATCATGTCGTCGTGGAGGTGAAAAACATACTTTCGCCCATCTTCCAACACATCCCAAGATCGTGCTGCATCAGGGACGATATTCATATCTGGGTTAAGATCAACCAGACCTCGAAAGAGTTGATCGATTATTCCAGTGGAATAGCTATCATTTGAATAACAAGGGTCTAAGGTAAAGACCGCTGGCCAATGGGTGCGGAAGACTTGAGTGGCAGCAGATTCAGCTGCTTTGAGACTAGTTCCGCTCAATTGCCATTGCACAAATCCTTCCTGATAAGCTTGCCTGGACAATTGGAAATTAAAGGCAGTGTGGTAAATCAGACCGAGTTTCATGTATGTTCGAGCAGCTCGATCATACTCACCACTTTCCTTCAAAAAGACCAGCGCTTGCTCATATGCATTGATGGCCTCTTTATACGCATAAACTCTACGAGCAGAATCTCCTGCCAAAATCAGGTAGTCTACTGCTTTTGATTCCTCACCAGCTTCTAACAGATGATAGCTAATGCGAGGGGCGAGTTCCTCTAAACGATTTTTGAAAACCTTTTCAAGTGCTATAGCTGCTTGATGGTGCAAGCGTTTTCGGCGTATGCCACTTACACTCTCCTTCAAAGTTGTCGCAACAAGAGCATGAGCGAAAGCGAATGAGGAGTCCATAGCAGTACGACCATTTGATGTTTTGTGTACCTCCATGATAAGTTTGGATTTATCGGCAAGCTCTAAAGAATCGATGAGTGTATCTTCGTCATAATCGCACAGGATTTTTAAAACTTCATAATCAAATTCTCGTCCTAGGATCGCAGCCTTAAGCAGGATTTCTTGTGCTTCTGTAGGCAAACGGCCAATTCGTTCTTGGACAGCTGTCCTAACGCTTTGAGGGAGGTGCAATGAAGCTGCGTCGAAGCAGCACCATCGATCTCCATCTCGGTAAAGCTTACCTTCTTCAATGAGAGCTCGGCAAATCTCCTCAATAAAAAATGGATTTCCCTCGGTTTCACGATAGATTTCTCTGGCGAAATCCTGCGCAACCTCATCTTTCAAAATAGCCATGAGCATCTCTTGAGTATCCTTGAGGTTTAGACGGAGCAACTTCACGCGTACGGCGATCCGCTCCTTTGTCAGTTCAAGGATTGTTTCATTAAGGGATCTACTCTCATCGAGTTCGATTTCGCGATAGGTCATTACTAGAAGAAGTCGGAGCCCTGATGTCTTACACCTTCGTGCGAGATGGCGGACAAGGTGCAATGTTCCACTGTCTGCCCAATGTGCATCTTCGAGGATGATGAGCAAAGGAATTTCCTTGCCAATTGACGAACACAAAGCGACAAAACTTTCCGATATTTGTTCAAGATCTGCTTCGTGATCCGGCTTCAAATCGATGGAAAGACTTGAAGCGAGCGGTTGGAGTTCTGGTGTAATCGTCAGAAGGTTACTGATAAACAACTCAGGTAGCGAGCGGAGATAATTGCCTTCCATCTGGTGAGATTGTCGGATAATAGTTGCTATTGGTGCGTATGGAGCACCACCTTCTGCGTAACACTCAGACTGCAAGACGTGTCCGCCTTGGATTCCGGCCAGAGTTCTGAGTTCACGAACAAAATGAGTCTTTCCGATTCCTGGTTCCCCACTGATAAGTAATACTTGGCTTTCTCCTGACGAGGCTTTCATCCATATTTGAGTTGCATCGCTAAATTCCTGCTCACGACCAACCATTCGGCCACGAGTCATCTGATCAAGTGGTGCGATTTCATCCGCGGTTTCGACTTTTATTTTCGATCGCGTAATCTCCTCAAGAATGATCCGAACACTCGAAGCATTTGCGGGTCGCTCCGTCAATTGCTTTTCCAACAATTCGACGATGAGTTTATCTAGTGAGGCTGGGAGGTCTGGTTTTAGTGCTCTTGGGGGGACGGCCCGGATATGAAGGTGCTGAGTGATTATCTGTAGGGGCTCATCGGCATTAAAAGGAAGTTGCCCTGTCACCATTTCATAGAGCATGACCCCGAGTGAGTAAAGATCAGTTCTATGATCAACATCCTTTCCAAGGGCTTGTTCTGGGGCCATATATTGAACTGTTCCCTCTATGAAGCCTTCGTTAGTGAGCCTAGATGAAATTGATCTGGCAAGGCCAAAATCTGTCAATTTAGCTTTTCGATCTGGCGTGATGATGACATTATCAGGTTTAAGATCGCGGTGAACGATTTCTTCTCCATGAGCGTGTTCTAGTGCATCGCAAATCTGACAAACGATTTGGATAATATCTTCAAGCTCTTCAAGGTGCGTTCGATGGAGAGGTTCTCCCTCAACGAGTTCCATCACAATGAAAGGAACGCCCTTATGGAACCCGGCATCATAGATGGAGACGATGTTGGGATGATTGAGTTTCGCTGCCGCTTGCGCTTCGCGCAGCAATCTTGTCTGTGCTTCCTCTTCCAGTTTGGGGTTGGTGAGAACCTTTATCGCGATGTCTCTCTCGAGAATGAGGTCATGACCACGGACGACCGTACCCATGCCTCCGTGGCCGATGATATCAATGATTTGGTAACGGTCTTGTAGGATTTCCTTCATCGACTAATCTCTATATTCAGATAAAAGGCAATTATTCAGGACAAATCAAATTCTTATCAACTGTGATTTTCGAACCAGATATAAAACTGCAGCATCCACAAATATACAGTCTAAATTCCAAGTGTTACAGTGGTGAGGCATCAACATGGCGCAGAGCTAGATGCGTTTTGCTATCACCATCGTAATGTCGTCGGAAGGAGAGATATCACCAATAAATTCTGTGATCGAATCTTCTAACGCAGCCTGGACCTCATTTACGCTAGATTTCCGATGGTTGTAGAGTAGTTGAAGAAGCCTGTCCTTTCCATACAGATCCTGTTCAGTGTTTGTAGCTTCAGTGACGCCATCAGTATATAGCAATATAAAATCACCTTGCTTGAGTTGAACGGCCTGCTCTTTGAATTCTGCTTCAGATTCAATCCCCAAAACTAACCCAGTGCGTTCAAATTCTGAAAAAGTATCGAGTTCAGCTTGGTAGAGGTATGGGGGGTTGTGCCCAGCGTTAACATAGGTTAGGTTTCCACTCTCTATATCGAGTTTTCCATAAAACAAGGAGACAAACATCCCGTTTGCTGAATCTGCACAAATGAGCCGGTTAGCGGAGGCGATCGCGTTTGCGGGTTGTGTCGGTATGGAAACACTGGCTCTGATAATGCTCCTTGAGTTAGCCATGAAGAGAGCGGCGGGCATCCCCTTGTCGGTAACATCTGCAATTACGATCCCCAGTTGAGTCTCATTGAGTGGAATAAAATCGTAGAAGTCACCGCTTACTTGTCGAGCAGGCTGCCACCATGCAGCAAACTCCCACCCAGGCAATTTTGGGACGGAACGTGGAATCAAGTTCATTTGTACTTCTCGTGCAACTTGAAGCTCTCTCTCAAGCCTTCCTTTCTCGATTGCAACTTTGTATAAACGCGCGTTTTCTATAGCAATGGCCGCACTAGAGGCAATCCCTTCGAGTAATTCGATGTCCTCTTTTGAGAAAATCCCTGTCTGTATCCGGCTGTCAACATATACAACACCGATACATTCACCTTTGAGTTGCAGGGGAACACCGAGAACTGACCTCAATTTTAAGCCACGAACACTCTTGCGTTGCCCAAGCCATTCATCGGCTTGGGCGTCGCTGGTGAGGATTGCCTTGCATTCAGTGACAACACGGTCTACGATACCTCGCGAGACCTCAAATTCTGGAGACTCTATAGTCTTTCTGTCTAATCCGCGGGCGACCTTTACTGCCAGATGTCCATCATCTTCACGCAACATTAGGAAGCCACGTTCTGCACTTGTGACGGAAACAATCTCATCCATAACGAGGTTTAAGACGTCGTCAAGATCCAAAGACGAATTGAACGTTTGGGAAATGCGGTAGAGGGTGGTAAGTCGATCTTCTGGCTCTTCAGTCATACTCAACTCACGGCATTTTACGGATATCTTTCGTTTTACAATGGCAACTCATCGGTGAGGTAATGCGAAACAAGTATTTATAGCAGCGAATAAGTAAAAAAAACGTCCAGGTGCGGAAACTATCGGAAGCCCTCTGGACATTTTTACTGGAAAAGGATACGTGAGTCAATGAAAGAAGCTGGGCTACACCTACTCTGTGGCCAGTATCATCTCGCGGCAGGGTGCGCCACAGTTCTCTACTTCTTTGAAGATATCATCAATTACTGGCTCAACCGTCTTTATCTCACATCCATCTTTGAGAATGAGTGTAACCTCCAGTGAGTGGAGCTGAACGACTTGTTCAACTTCACCTTGGTGGAGGATTTCTACCGCAGTTTCCCATACGACTTCTTCACCACAAGGAAGTGGGTCGGGTGTGACTGTTTTTTGAGTTGCAGCGCTACTGGAACATGCAGTTAGCAAACCAAGAACAAATAAGATGGATATTAGGTGGACTTTATTTTTCATTTTGACATTCTCCATATAATAAGTCTAATATAGGAACGTTTAATTCACACTTTCCGTTCCAATTATTGCCAATTGGACAATCTGGATTTTAAGTTGAATGCGCCTGATTAAATCTCTACTGGTCTGAACCGTTCGAGCTAGAGCAATTTACACCATGTCTTAAGAAGTGATCGCATTTTCGAATTGAAAGGGCCAATAAAGGCTATTTGAGCCAGTTTATGTTTGTGTTTTATGGGGAGAAACATATACCATGAAGTACAGTCGTGTCGCACCATTACAGTTACGAATCACAATGTTGAGAACTGACATTAGCTGAAGGAGTCCCATGAGTTTATCTTCTTTCCGATTTCGTGGAGAAACCAAAGAGTTGAACGAGGTGACTAGAGCCGAAGCTCCGGGGGATTTTGTTGGATTACCACATGGACACACCCACTACGAGTTGTCAAAATCCAACGCGAGGCAGCCTGTCATTCTGATCCATGGATTTTCAATTCCCTATTACATTTGGGATCCAACTTTCCAAGCGTTGAGCGATGCAGGGCTCAACGTTCTTCGGTATGACTTATTTGGGCGAGGATATTCAGATCGACCCGGAGTGGAATACTCACTTGATTTGTTTGTGGATCAGTTATTTCACCTTGTGAGAGAGTTGGGATTAGGCGTCCCAATAGATCTAGTTGGATTGTCGATGGGCGGTCCGATCGCCGCATCGTTTTGTGATCAACATCCTTCTCTGGTCCGGAAATTATGCCTGATCGATCCAGCAGGCGTTCCAATGAAATCAAACGTATTAAGGAAATTCATCTTGCGACCATGGATTGGTGAATATTTATTGAGCCTATTCGGAAATGCAATTTTGATATCACAGTTGCCTAAAGACTTTAAAGAGCCAGAAAAATTCCCAGCGTTTGTTGAAATGGCAAGAGCGCAAATGAAATTCAAAGGTTACAAGCAAGCATTACTCTCGACATTGAGAAATGATGCTCTCTCTGATTTATCTCCAATTTACCAGCGCATTGGCAAGCAAAAAATGGAGTCCCTTCTAATATGGGGAGTGGAGGATCAATTGATCCCCTTTGAACTTCATAAGAGAATTTGTGAGGCGATCCCCAATATTAAATTCCAGCGCATATTCGGCGCGGGACATATTCCGCATTATGAAAAGCCCGAAGTAGTAAATCCAATCTTAATCGACTTTTTCAATGATTAGGTCTCAATCCACTGTGGCAGAAGTGAGGTCTCAATAAATTACCCTGAAATGCAAATCTATCAAGGTATCACGGCAATCATTCGCCTCACTTATGAATGTGAGAAAACGACACAACAATGGACTCTCGCTAATGAAACCGTCTAAGAATTTATTCTACACTTTCACTGCATTAATCTTGGTTCTCGTTGGATGTACGGGGGCTTCAACACCTGGTCCAAGCACAATTCCAACGGATCAGCACCCAGCGACGCTTGTACCAACGCCCACGAAAGTGCCTCTAGAAATCCCGCCTTCCTTGAGTGAATCTCGCGCCAAGAACATTATTCTATTCATCGGTGATGGCATGGGTGAAAATCATCGCATAGCAGCTACCTGGTTGAGCCTGGGCCTCGATGGTCATTTAGTGATGGATGCAATGCCATTTGCAGGATGGTCGATGACGAGCACGGCCTATGATCAAGTCACAGATTCGGCTGCCTCAGCTACCGCCATATCGACTGGTGTGAAAACCTCAAATAGAAGGGTTGGTGTCACCACGCGTGTTGAACCACTTATCACAATCCTTGAACAGGCAAAGGAAATTGGCATGGCAACCGGATTGGTCACCACCGTGCAGATGACCCATGCGACGCCTGCGGCATTCGCCAGTCATGTGGATAATCGCGACGATATGCTCGAGATCGCGGTGCAAATGATGGCTGCAGGTGTGAATGTACTTTTTGGTGGTGGTGAGAATGAGTTTCTTCCTGAGTCTGTAAGGGGTTGCTATAAAGATGTTGGCAAGAGAAAGGACGGTCGAAATTTAATCGAAGAAGCCATTGATATGGGATATGCGTACGTGTGTACCGCAGATGAATTTGGTGATCTCGATCTAGCCTCAGCGTCACATGTCTTGGGGCTCTTTGCGGATGAGGAGCTATTGCGACCTTTTACTCCCTCCTTAGCAGATTTGACCCATATGGCCATCTCCATCCTTAGCCAGGACCCCGATGGTTTTTTCTTGATGGTTGAAGGGGGGCAAATCGATTGGGCCAGCCATGGTTGGAACGCAAAAGATGCTATGGGAGACACAATTGGCTTAGATGAAGCAGTAGGATTGGGAATACGTTTCGCGGAAAATAATGGAAACACACTTGTAATTGTCACGGCTGATCACGAGACCGGTGGGATGAAAATGAAGTTGTTGCCCGAAGGACTAACTGGTGGAAGGAGTGAATTTGTGATGCCTGACGAGACGGCATTTAAGGTCTCCTGGACGACAAGTTCTCACACAAGTGCTGATGTTCCCACCACTGCTCTAGGACCAGGAGCTGAGTTGTTAGCGGGTCATTATGAAAATACGCACATTTATGATGTCATGCACGCTGCCTTGTGGTTGCACAAGGCTGGAAATGAATAAGATGTACGATCAGAAAATATTACTTCTTGAGAAGGTGACATATGAAGCAAAAAATATTCATTGACACCCATAAAGGGATTACGGCAGTAGCAGTTCTGACAATGATGGCAATTTTCCGACAATGGGAAAATCCTACGGCTTGGATCTACCTTGCAATGCACGGGACATATGGGCTCCTTTGGGTTCTTAAAAGTAATTTGTTTCCAGATAAGACATGGGAAAGGAAGATTGGTATGGTATTTGGTCTTATCAACTGGGCTGGCCTGACCTTGTACTGGATCGCGCCGTGGATCCTCAATTCCAATGCAATTCAAGCACCTCCCTGGTATCTTGGAGTATGTATCAGCATGTACATTCTAGGTGTGTTCTTGCATTTCTCGACCGATATGCAGAAGCATACGATGTTAAAATTAAGACCTGAACAACTCATTACAACAGGGATGATGCGACGAAGTCGCAACATGAATTATTTTGGAGAGTTATTGATTTATCTTGGATTTGGACTTTTGGCGATGCACTGGCTTCCAGTGTTGGTCATTGCATTGTTTTTTGCGGTGATTTGGATCCCAAACATGCTTCGGAAGGATCGCTCATTATCAAGATACAAAGAATTCGAAGAATATCGCAAAACGAGCAAATTCTTTCTCCCCTTTTTGGTCTAACCCGCCTTTGATAAATATCGCGAAATCGCTAAGGCGACTCGGAAATCTGTCCCTTCACAAAGCCCTCAGGAGCGGTCTTGTGGACATTTCAATCCCATGATAGATTGTTTTACAATTCTCGGTCGCTTACGGATTGATGATGGCATGAGGGATGGAACAGAACCGATCAACCGTTTCATCCTTCATCAAATATCGTTTGCTGCGCAGAGGGTAGTGTTGGGAAAATGAATCAGCGGTTTTAATAAGTTCGCAGCCTCTAAGGAGGTCTAAATGAATCCTCGCCTCGTTGTCCTGATAGTTCTAATTTTCGCCCTGTTTCTTGGGGCTTGTAATATGCCGTTAGGTGATGCGCAAGAGACAGTTACTCCAGAAATTACACAGTCTGCGTCAACAAACGTTCCTACAATGACGGACACAATACTTTCGGGACGAATTTGGCACGATTTATGCGCGACCCCCGGAGAGGACCAACCCATTCCGGACGATCTACCCGAAGGATGTGTCCCAGACGGAGGATCCTTCAAGGCCAATGGTGTATATGATCCAAATGAACCAGGAATTATGAAGATCCTCGTAAGTTTGGGAAAGGGAGCTTGTCCAAGTACAGGATACGGTGAATCTGTCACAAATTCTACTGGCGTATTCGCCTTCCTTGATTTGGAGCCTGGGCAGTACTGTTTGAATATTGATGTTTCGCATCCGCAAAATTCTCTGGTTTTTCTTCCTGGTGAATGGACAAATGGGGGCTCAGGAGCCAATTCTATCTCCAAGACGCTAGACCTTGGTCTATCCGGGTCAATAACGGATCTTGAATTTGGTTGGGATTATGAATTCCAGCCACCCTACCTCCAGTTAGCAACTGAAACTCCTGAACCAACAGAGGCCAATACTTCAACCCCAGCGCCTACTGAAGAACCTGCGCTTACCAGTACACCTCTGGCGATAGATCCCAATCTCCCGAGTGGTGGTGCAGATTATGTAGATCTATTTGTGAACCCCGGCAATTGGTTTTCAGGCACCACGAGCAATGAAGACGAACATGCCCGTTTTGAGATCATAGGTGGCAATATGGTGATGACTGCATTTAACCCCGATTACCGGGAAAATTGGCGACTCAGTTGGCCAGAACCACAAGACTTTTACTTGGAAGGCAGCTTTGAAACGGGGGAGTGCTCCGGTTCGGATAGATACGGATTATTTGTGAGGGCTACAAATTTATCCGGAAATCCTCATGGTTACCTTTTTGGCGTGACATGCGACGGAAAGTTCTCCATCAGGATCTTCGATGGTGAATTAACCAATCTAATTGATTGGACAACGAGTGAGTACATCACATCAGGATCGAACCAGGTCAATCGTCTGGGATTCTGGGCAAAGGGCGATCAGCTCAGAGTTTACGTAAATGGAAGTCGTCTCGCTGAAATTAGAGATGATACCTTCAATGCGGGTCCTTTTGGACTATTCATTGGTGGCGTTGAAACAGAAAATTTTATTGTTGAAGTGGATCAGATTGAATATTGGGATTTGCAGTAATCAGAAACCACAACTCAAATTAACTAAGCCCGGGTTTTGATGGAATCCCGGGCTTTTTCATTGGAAATTTAGGTGCCCAGGAAAAACATCAAAGTAATATTTGACATAGGATCTAGATCAGTTAATTTGTCGAGGCAAATATGACGACTGGCTTGGATTATGGTTGTGATGTAAAAAAGGGGCTCTATGACCACCAACGCGAATTATTCAAATAACACTTTGCGGATGATGCGATTCTTGATGGGGTTTCTGCTTGCCCTGGCGTTGATCCTGGTTGAAATTGGTATCGCCCAGATTTTTCTTGATCGGGATGCGAACTGTAGGGAGAGGATATCATCTGGCAGGATCGTCGTTGATCCACATTCAATTTGTACGCCTGAGATTGGAATAAATCTACTTAATGCCCTCTCAAGAGGACCATTTTCCTCAACCCGTTCGGAAGTTCCTCAAATTATGGCTTGGTTAGTATCTGGGATCTCATTTGGGATTCTTGGGGGATTCTTAGCCCAGTTTCCTCGACGAACAGCCACTTCGATTTTTTTTGGTCTTCATCTTGTCGCAATAATTCTCTTCACGACAATTGCCTACTTATCGCAATACATAACTTAAAAATCACCTCTCGAAACGTGGTGTAAACACCACATTTACATCGCACTGAAAGACAGTGTCTTTTTAATACCCCTACCTATTGAGAGAGGCTTTCGAAGAGAGTTGCGATCGCATCGCGTTCGGGCCATGGCATTTTTTCCATTACTCCAAAACGATCGATGAATACACCTTCGCCTTGAAAAACCTGCCCGATATGAGAAACAGGGATTTCGACCTTTTCCAATGCAGCCATAATTCTTTCAACCGCGCCTTCTGTAACCGTTAGTAGAAGTGCTCCCGAAGCGATTGCGGAGATAGGATCTACGCTTAATTGCTCACATATGATCTCAGCCTCGGGGAGGATGTGAATCGATTTTTCATCGATGCGTATGCCTACATCTGCAGCATCAGCCAATTCCCACAACCCGCTGGCTAATCCCCCTTCCGTTGGATCGTGCATGGCGGTAACCCCACCAATATTAGTGGCAATCAGGGCCTCTTTGACCACTGAAATACCAGGCCGTACGAGATACTCGCGCGCACGCTCAAGGATTATAGGATCAATACCCTGGAGAAGGTCCGTGCACTCGCGTGCCAGTATGCTCCCAGCTTCAATGGGAATCCCCTTGGTCAGTAACACAATATCGCCAGGAGTGGCTCCTTTAGGTGTTATCAGTGATGCCTTTGAGACTTCTCCCAGCATAGTTCCTGAAATTATGGGCCGATCAAGTCCGGAGGTGATTTCTGTGTGCCCGCCGACCAACTCGGCGCCGATCTCTGAGCATGCGCTCGTAAGTTGAGAGAATATTTCCTCAACGAGCTCCGATTTCGTTCCCTCGGGCAGCAGCAACGTGGCCAGGAACCAGCGCGGTTCAGCGCCTGTTGTGGCGATATCATTGGCGTTAATATGGACCGCGTACCAACCAATTTGCTCTGCGGTGAAAGTTATAGGATCAGATTTGGCGACCAGATAAGTTTCGCCGAAATCAATGACTGCACAGTCTAGCCCCACGCCTGGGCCCAAATGCAATCGAGAGTCAGATGAAGGAATGTCGGAGATTAATTTCTCCATTACATTGTGTGGAAGTTTTCCCAGCGGGTATGTTTGCATAAAAATATCCTTCAGTAGCACAAAGGCCGCCCGACTGGACGGCCTAATGTGCGCTGCGGCATCCTTACCTTTTCAGGAGGAGGGATGCCGCAGCGCGTTTGATAGAGCTACTACTCATAGGCATCACCTCCTCTGTCTAGGAATGGCGATGGTTGGGTGCTCATGCTGAGCACATGTGAAAGTATCTCATACATCATTTTTGATGTCAATCAGCGGATAAACATAGCATCACCAAAAGAGTAAAAACGATACTTTCGCCTGATTGCTTCCTCGTAAAGCTCAATCATTTTCTCGCGCCCCGTAAATGCGCTGAGCATCATCAATAATGTGGACTTGGGCAGGTGAAAATTGGTGATAATTGAATCAACAGCTTTGAAACGGTAACCCGGAAGGATGTACAATCCGGTGTGCCCTTCATATGGATGGATAGTAGTTTTTCCATGAGTGCTTCTCGCTGCAGTTTCTAAAGTTCGAACGCTAGTTGTGCCAATTGCAATGACCCTTCCCCCTGAAGAGCTCACCTGATTGATCATTTCCGCGGCATCTTTTGTAACCTGACACCATTCCTGATGGATAGGGTGATTATGGGGCGAATCCTCTGAGACGGGTGCAAATGTATCCAATCCAACGTGGAGTGTGACCTTAGCGATAGTTACATCCATATTTCGGATTTCGTTGAGCAGATTGTCAGTAAAGTGTAATCCAGCTGTTGGTGCAGCTGAAGATCCCGGCACGCGCGCAAAAATGGTTTGATATTCGTCTTGTTCCCGGAGGGGTGTGTGGATGTATGGCGGGAGAGGCATTACACCAATCTCTTCCAGTTTGTCGAGGATAGGCTCTGCAAATTCAACGATACGTTTCCCTTTACCGGCTTCTTTTAAAATGGTCAGCTCTGGCCCGCCGGCTATTTGTAATCGTAATCCGGACCTCACTCGCCTTCCACCGACAATCACTTCCCATATCCGCTCACTGAGACGATTGAGCAAAAGGATTTCAACTGATCCGCCACTTGGAATTTTCTTGGCATGAAGGCGGGCAGGCAAGACCCTTGTTTCATTAAGGACTAAAATATCTCCAGCTGAAAGGAATTTCGTGACGTCTCGAAAGACTTGGTGCTTGATTTCTCCCGTGGCCCGGTTGAATATCAAGAGGCGGGAGGAATCACGTGGCCGGATTGGACGTTGGGCAATCAGTTCTTCAGGCAGGTGGTAGTTGAAATCCGAGGTGCGCATGATTTATTTATTTAGCAAGCGGAGAACAACGTTCAAAACGAGTGTGAGCACAATGCTAAGGATGATCGAGCTGGCGAGTGGGAAGAAACAGGAAATCGATCCGAGTTGGAATCGGAAATCACCAGGGAGTTTTCCGATAGGTAAACCCATTTTTCCAGCAATTAATAAAAATCCTCCCACAAGGGTTAGCAGGAGGCCAAAGATAAGTAGCCAGCGACCGGTAGAAGATAAATCGAACATCTTGATGGTTTTACATCTCAGGAAGTCGAGCTTGAGATTGGCTAGGGGGTTTCAGCCCTAGGTGCTCATAGGCTAATGCAGTGGCAATTCGTCCTTTGGGAGTTCGATCAATAAATCCGAGTTGTAATAAATATGGTTCGACAACCTCCATAATTGTTTCCGGCTCTTCATTAATCGATGCGGAGATCGTTTGTAGTCCTACAGGTCCGCCGGAAAACTTCTTTATGATCGCGTGAAGCACCCTTCTATCTGAGTTATCCAATCCCAATTCATCGATTTCCAATAGTTCTAATGCATCAGAGGTCACAGCTTCGGTGATTTTTCCATCAGCACGAACCTGCGCGAAATCGCGAACGCGTCGTAGGAGACGAAGTGCAACGCGGGGAGTACCCCTGGCGCGACATGCAATTTCTACTATCCCGCCTTCGTCTGTATCGACACCGAGCAAACCAGCCGCCCGTCTGATAATTGCTTCCATCGACTTTTGGTCATAGAAATCGAGTCTGAAGGTCGCACCAAATCTGGCTCTTAGTGGAGAGGTGACTAGCGCCAATCGGGTTGTTGCCCCGACAACGGTGAAGGGAGATAGTTGCAAACGAATCGCACGTGCACTCGGACCTTTACCAATCGTTATATCAAGAGCAAAATCCTCCATCGCGGGGTATAGGATCTCCTCGACAGCTCTCCCCAGGCGATGGATTTCGTCAATGAATAGAAAATCTCCAGCTTGAAGGTTTGTAACGATGGCAGCAAGATCGCCTGCACGTTCAATTGCAGGTCCTGAGGTGATTTTCAGATTCGCTTCCATTTCATTAGAGAGGATGTGGGCTAGGGTTGTCTTTCCAAGGCCGGGAGGGCTATAGAAAATTACATGATCGAGAGCTTCGTTACGTTGCTTGGCAGCTTGAATCAGGATCGCCAGGTTCTCACGTACTCGATCTTGGCCGATCATCTCATCTAGATGGCGTGGTCGAAGCGTAAGCTCTTTGAAGTCCTCAACATTCCTTACTGGTGAGACGATCCGATCAACAGTTTCAGCCATAGAGGGGATTATACAGTAATGTGTGAGGGCGTGAAATGATTTTCTTTGTGCGAGTAGTTTAGTGATTAATCCTTAAGAGAGCGCCCAAAATATTGCCCTCCCGTAGGTCGCATTTAACCCTTGCGAAGGTTTCCTGACACGAAACTGGGCTTGGTTATGATCCTTCGCAAGGGTGAGAGAACTCGTTAAGGGCGACGAAGAATGGCACTTTTTCGCGGAGAATTCTCTCCGCTTGCACAAGGGGGTTGTCCTAAAAGGTAGGCACTCGCTGTTTGGAGATAAGAAAACTGATCTCCTTCACGATTTCGCTATCCAGCCTCAGGTGTAGGGGCGACTGG
>JAGLGG010000357.1 GCA_023144145.1 Anaerolineales bacterium
CAATAAAGGAGCGGTAACTAGTGCCTCTTCTTAGACAGCCCCAAAGTTCCATATTATGAAATGAGGAATTTACTGATGGAACTGAAATTGCCTCATGTTTAGACGAAATATTCGTATCTCATTTCAGGACTTCTTTACAGCATGGCCTCCAAATTGGTTTCGCATCGCTGCGAGAACCTTCGCAGCGTATGTATCATCTTGACGACTGATGAAGCGCATGAGCAGCGAGAGAGTTATCACTGGGGCAGGGACATCTAGATCGATCGCTTCTGCAACAGTCCATCGTCCTTCACCGCTGTCTGCAACCCAACCTTTGATCTCGCTCAGTTCTTGATCCTGTTCGAGTGCTTCTGCCGTAAGATCTAATAGCCAGGATCTCACGACGCTTCCATATCGCCAAATCTCAGCCACGCGATGGAGATCGAGGTTGAAATCCTTTTTAGACTTCATGATCTCAAAACCTTCCGCATAGGCCTGCATTAATCCGTACTCAATTCCGTTGTGTACCATTTTGACGAAATGACCCGCTCCGGCAGGACCAACGTGCCCCCAACCTTTGTCCGCAGCCGGTGCTAATGACTCAAATATTGGTTGGAGCCGCTCAACAGCTTCATCTTCTCCACCTATCATAAGGCTGTAACCTTCAGCTAACCCCCAAACTCCGCCACTTGTACCGGCATCGATAAGGTGAATATCATTCTCAGCGAGCGTTTTGGCTCGGCGCGTTGTGTCCTTATAATTGCTATTTCCACCGTCAATAATCGCATCGCCTGCGATCAAATAACCAGCCAGCTCATCTATTGTTGATTCTGTGGGCTCACCGGCTGGCACCATGATCCATACCGAACGTGGGGATATCAATTTTTCTACTAAATCTTCAAGGGATTCAGCGCCTTGTGCTCCTTTGGAGGCGAGGTCTGCGACTGCTTCATCGCTCCGATCGTACACAACAACATTATGACCAGCTTTGAGTAAGCGCTGTGTCATGCGACCGCCCATCTTTCCTAATCCGACCATACCGATTTGCATATTCTCACTCCTTAACTTTATGATTAGTTAGAAAAACTCGTAACAGCGAGGTGGAAACTAGCTGTTTTGGATTGGAATCCAATACCGATCATCGAAGGGCTGTTCGAATTCCACACCAATTTCCTTGTATACCTCTTGTGGTATCCCAATATCACCTAAGTAGAGATCACCACTGAATTTGGCCAAACCAGTTTTTGGTAGGGCCAAGGTAAGTGTAATATCAGCACGCACTGCCACTCCGGGTGTGTCTCCGCTGGTTGAATCCATTCCAGAGGGGATATCGAGAGAAATTACTCGCGTGGCAACCTCGTTACAAGTGGCTATCAATTCGGCTGCTTTCCCGCGCGGGGCACCTCGCAGGCTGTAGCCAATAAGGGCGTCAATAACCAAGCTTGATCGCGAGATTTCTGCCTCGATCTCATTTTCAGCTAGTGGTTTTATCCCCGAATTATTCAGCACAGAAAGCTGGCTCGTCGCGGCCATTCCCAATTCCGTTTCCGGTTTGGATAATGCAATCGAGACCTCGATTCCACGATTGTGAAGATGTCGAGCACAGCAGATTCCCCCGCCACCATTGCCGCCTGGACCTGCCAAAACAACCACCGTTCCGGGCACATCTTTTAGTAATGTTGACGATAATTGAGCCAAGTTTCTACCGGCATTCTCCATCATCTGGAGAATGCCAAGATTGAATTTTTCAACAGCGATCCGATCGACTTCGCGCATCTGCTCGGTGCTGAGTGCCGGAATATGAACGCCCTTATCGGAATAAAATGCCATTCGATATACTCATCCTTTTGCATATGCAGGAATTGAAGCGCCGGTAATCGCGCTGGAATTATCCGAAGCCAAAAAGGTGATTACATCGGCGAGCGCTTCAGGTTTGACCCAGCGAGAATAATCTGCCTCCGGCATGTCTTCGCGATTCCTCTGTGTGTCGATTGTTCCCGGAAGCACGCAATTAACACGGATGTTCTTTTGCTTAAGCTCCGCCGACATGCTCTCAGTTAATCGAATCACAGCGCTTTTTGATGCAGCATACGCGCCCATCTTCGATGTACCCTTCAACCCCGGTCTTGCACCGATGTTAATTATGCTACCTGAACCAGCCTCAAGCATACTTGGGATAACCGCATGGCTGGTGTTGAACATCGTCAGAACATTAAGTTCAAACAAGAATTTAACCACCTCTAAGCTTGTTTCATGAACTGGGGTGCCACCTTGAAATCCCCCTGTGATATTCACCAGAACGTCAATGCGCTCAAATCTTTCCAATATGTCGGAGACGATATTTTCCACCTGACTAGGGTCGGTGAGGTCGGTTGAAGGGCTGAGATAAACAGACGGAGATGTACGGAATTCATCATAACGTTCACGAAGGCGCTCTGCGGTATGATCAACCAGTGCAAGTTTAGCCCCGAATCCCAAAAAACTTAATACCGTGGTGCTCCCCAAGTTCCCGGCTGCGCCAGTTATCATCACAACCTTTTCGGATAAATCTTTCATATGCTTCTCCTACTTAATGTCAACTACCATTTTGATTTTGAGCATTCTCGGGCAGAATTGGTTTTCGATTATGGGCAGAAGTCTAAGATGTGCCCAATCGTTGTTGGCCGTAATGAGCAGCTCCGACTATGGCGGGGTTGGGATGCAGAATTAGCCGGATCGGGATTTTCGAGACGAATTCGGAAAAGCGGCCTTTGTTCGTATATGCCCTGGCGAACTCATCAAGATCGATGACATCAAGCATTTTTAGGATCATGCCACCACCCACGTAAACCCCTCCGGTGGCTTTATACTTCAATGCCAGGTTTCCACATTCCGCACCTAGTATGGCTGTGAAAAGACGGACGGTTTCGTCACAAATTGGACAGGGTGTATTTTCATTTGCAGCAGCACTCACGATCACCGGAGTAGGATCTTTTGTCCTGGATAATTGCTCAGCTAGCCAGTTAGGCTCCTCATACTGCCTTCTGGATTTTAGGAAAGAATAAATATTTGGAATTCCAATCCCCGAGCATAACCGTTCGTAACTTACATGGTCATAAGTTTCCAGCATGTATTCCAAGAGCTCAACTTGTATGCTCGAGGTAGGGGCAAAATCTGCATGTCCACCCTCTGAGGGATGTGCAAAATACGAACCACCTTCCACCGTCACATAGGCCTCACCTAAGCCAGTCCCAGGGGCAATCACTGCCAAGGCGCCATTTTCTTCTGAGACTCCATTGTGAAGATCGTTTAGATCGCTGGGCTTTAAGAATGGAATTGAATTCCCGATGGCTTCTAGATCATTGATAAGCCAAACTTTATGAATTCTAAGATTCGCCTCCAGCTCTTTTGCTTCGATGTTCCATGGAAGATTCGTCGTCCTAACTGAATCCCCTGTAACTGGGCCTGCTACTCCGAACACCGCTGTGTCGATTTCTTTCTGTTTGTCACTAAGAAAGGAGGTTATGAGATCTGGAAAATGCTTGAACTCTGCGCTTTTAAAGGTCATTTCCGCAATTGGGAGTTCAATATTGAAGGGAAGGGGATAAAGGGCGATTGTGGTTTTTGTCCCGCCAATGTCTCCAACGAGAAGCATATGAGTTCCTTTCTGAATCTCAACCTTATCGAGAGTCGAAAATTGGTCTTCCAGGGATCGATTTCAGGCGGACCCAACTCGAGAATTTTGATCTGGTTTGTTTTGTAGGGGTTCTGAGAATGATTGGTGTAATGGAATACGACTTTCGGTAAACCCCTCTTTATCAGATGGGTACAGCAACGCTTCTCTTACGGCATTCCTGCAGTACCTAACTATTGATTCTAACAAAAATTAAAAGCATATTCGAATAATGAGGAATCTATCAGAGTAGGTCAATGCCTCACAAGCGGTTTTAATCTCTTGGCGTTCCTCACCCAGATTTCAACATCTTTCTTGGATGGAATTCTGCGGACCAAATTTTTCTCTCGATTGATGTCCACCAGAGTTAAGTAAAGTGTGTCTGGGCGTCTTCTGCAAAGTTCTTTCACAGTATCAACCCCTGCTTCCTCAAGAAGGTCACTGTATTCTTCTCCAATTCCTTTTATTCGAATCAAATCAGCGAGGTTCACCCATTCCAAAATCAGTTTCTCAGGGATTTTGGTTTGTTCTGAAAGATCTTCCCTTCCACGCTTATGAGCTGCAATCAGAAGAAGCCGCTCCGTCGTTTGTATGCCATAGTTGACGAGCCTCTTTGCATACTTTGGACCAATTCCCTCGATATTTATGATCTTGGCCATACTCCCCTCTTTCATAAATTGATCTTCGGATTTCGGAAAACGCCTTCAACATGGTGGCAAATTGCCAGAAAAGTGGTCTAATTCGTTGTTGAGCAAACTTGGTACCTTTGCATTCTAGTGAGCGTTAGGTGTTATGTCAACAAGTTATTTGACCGGTATTCGTTCCTTAACTATACTGTTTTTGTGTATCAGGTTATCCAATCAAGGTGAGCTTCTGGAGGCTCAATAAATGGTTTTTGTTTTAGGTCTCCGTGACCTTCAGAGAGCAATAGATGAGAAAGCAAACGCGATACAGAGGAAGTTTGTCGCGTTAAGTTTAGAGATGGAAGAATTGGGTCGCAACCTGCTTGAGCTGAGAGGGGATGAGCTTGAAAAGGGAAGGGAAGAACAAGCTGCACTCAGAGCCCGCCAGGTCGAACTCGCTGATGAAATTAATCTCTGGAGGGAGAGAGCCAGGAACGTAGTTCGCCAGAAGGGTGATGCAGGGCTGAGGGCACACCTTGATGAATTATTACCTTTGTCTGATGGAGTGCTCAAGATGGTAATTGAAAAGACCATCAGAATGATGGATGCACCTGAGGAGGAGTTGGAAAGGCTGGCGTTAGAAGAGGAGGGACTTGGCGATATAACACCCGTGGATAGGCTCATAGAGAGGGCGAGAACATCATACGATTTGCGCGGAAGTGATATCAGCGTGCGACAGCGAGCTGCAGTAAAGTTTGCGAATAGATCTGGCATGGCGATGGACAACCAAGCATTGTCGGAGCTAGAGGCCGCAATTGATGATTCTGATCCATTGGTCAGTGAGGTCGTGAGCCTTACTCTAATTCAAATGTATCGATTTCGCGCTTTGCGGATTGCAGATCTAACGACCGCTCATGAATCAGCGAAGAAATTAGCTAATTTCGATCACTACTTTGTCATTCCAGCCCTTATTGAGATTCTAGAAAATCCGCGCACGGGGTTTGTAACCGAAGGCGATAAAACAATGGAAACTGATAATTCACATTCAAGGATGGTTGCGTTACTCAAGTTGGTGAAATGGCATACGCCCGATGCAAAAAGGGCGCTCCATATGCTCAAATTTGATAAGGATAAGCAAATTGTTAGTACCGCTGCGCGTGCATTGGAGTTATTTCCGGGGGAGTGGAAGGGCTCGCTTGACAAGAAGTAGATTTGAGACCCATTTGTTGATGCCTTGAGGCATTCATTTGTAGCTCCAGTTGGTAAAACATCGAATTGACCGGACAGGTCAATTTTTGCTATAATGCCTACATCAATTAAATAGAAAATATCGGGAGGAGTAGGTTGAGAGGCGCTGGCAGAGAAGGTGTGGCCAGAGGCTGAGAGCCCCCACAGTAGCTGCAACTGAAAGTCGCCTGATGGATATTCGCTGAAGAAACCCTATGGGGAGTAGAACAGCGCGGGTGAGCCCGTTACAGCGAAGCCCTGATGGTGGTCGGGGCGGTGAGTGCATCAGGTCTGAGCTGCGCTCAGATAGGAGCTTTGCTCAGGAGTTGCTGATGAACCGAGGTGGTACCGCGGAGGCTCTGACCCTTCGTCCTCGAGGACGAAGGTTTTTTT
>JAGLGG010000358.1 GCA_023144145.1 Anaerolineales bacterium
GGATTGGGAGGCCAAGGGCTATTTCAAGCCGATCGAGGACAAATCGCAGACTCCTTATGTTATCTCCATGCCTCCTCCGAACGTTACCGGTGAGCTCCATCTTGGCCATGCAATAACCCTGGCGGTTGAGGATCTCATGATCAGACACAGCAGGATGAAGGGCGTTCCAACCCTGTGGGTTCCTGGATCGGATCATGCCGGGATTGCCACCCAACTTCAAGTTGAGATGCATATTTTGCGCACCGAAGAGGTTACGCGGGAGGAGATCGGTCGAGAAGAGTTCATTCGACGGACCTGGGATTGGAAAGAGAAATACGGTGGAATTATCACTAAACAAGGCCGTCGCCTAGGCGCATCGTGTGACTGGGATCGAGAACGCTTCACTTTGGACAATGGATTGTCTCGGGCCGTTCGGGAAGCCTTCGTCCGACTATATGAACGCGGGCTGATTTATCGCGGATCCTATCTGGTGAATTGGTCGCCGGGTTTGAGAACTGCAGTCAGTAATCTGGAAGTTGAATACCATGAAGAAGAGGGCAAACTTTATTACTTCAACTATCCGGTTGAAGGATCTGATGAATCGATACCGGTGGCGACGACCCGACCAGAAACGATCTTGGGAGATACTGCTGTAGCAGTTCATCCGGAAGATGATCGATTTAAGCATCTTGTGGGCATGAATTGTCTTGTGCCGATGCTCAATCGTCCAATACCGATCATTGAAGACTCTTACGTCGACTTGGAGTTTGGCACCGGAGCATTAAAGATCACACCAGGCCATGACCAAGCCGATTATGATATCGGCCAGAGACATGATTTGGAGATCATCAATGTTTTGAACCCTGACGCCACCATGAATGCACATGCAGGTCCGTATGAGGGATTGGATCGGTATGAATGCCGAGATCGGCTCTGGCAGGACATGAAAGATACAGAGCTCACGATAAAGACAGAACCATACCTGATGCAGGTGCCCCGAAGTCAACGCGGGGGTGAAGCGATTGAACCCATGATTTCCACCCAGTGGTTCGTGAAAATGAAGCCGTTGGCTGAGCCAGCCTTAGATGCTGTCCGAGATGGAAAGATAGAGATTATCCCGGAGAGATTCACCAGTGTTTATTTCAATTGGTTGGAAAACATCAGGGATTGGTGTATCTCGAGGCAGTTATGGTGGGGACATCGCATCCCTGCCTGGCATTGTGGGGATTGTGACCATATTACCGTACTACGCCAAGATCCAGATCGTTGTGAGAAATGTGGATCTGAAAATATTGAGCAGGATCCGGATGTGCTCGATACGTGGTTCTCCTCCGGTTTGTGGCCCTTCTCAACGCTGGGATGGCCAGAGCAAACACCAGATTTTGAATTTTTCTACCCGACCACAATGATGGAAACTGGGTATGACATCCTGTTTTTTTGGGTGGCACGAATGATCATGATGGGATTAGAGTTCACAGGTGAGGTGCCATTTAGTTTGGTTTACCTGCACGGCCTAATCAGAGATTCGAATGGCCGCAAGATGAGCAAATCCTTAGGGAATGTAATCGATCCGTTGGTTTTGTTAGAAGAATATGGCACGGATGCACTACGGTTTACATTGTTGACAGGTTCGACACCCGGCAAGGATATGAACTTCAGTTTGGAGCGGATTGAATCGAACCGGAATTTCGCAAATAAACTATGGAACGCGGGAAGGTTGGTGTTGGGGTCTGTCAACCAGGCGCCTTCCAAAGCTGAAGCGGACTCCCAACCGACCCTGGCAGATCGATGGGTACTCGCGCGCCTCTATCAGCTGATGGGTGAGGTGAATCGACTTTTCGATACGTATCAATACGGTGAGGCTGGAAGGCAGATTTATGAATTCTTCTGGGGAGAATTTGCAGATTGGTACCTCGAAATTGCTAAACTTCAGGTCGATCAAGGCGGTGACCAAGCATGGCTCACTGCCAAGATCCTGGTCGAGGTGTTGGATACGTGTCTACGGATGCTCCATCCATACATTCCATTCGTGACAGAAGAACTTTGGAGACATCTGAAAATGGCTTGTAAAAGTCACCCCGCCGGTTTTGGGCCAGAGGGTGAGTGGGAGGAATCGTTGATCGTGGCAAGTTGGCCTGAGACAGATCCCGAAGCATTGATCGATCGATCCGCGATAGCTGAATTCACTTTGATAATGGATCTGATAAGGGCAATGCGCAACCTGCGTTCAGAGAAGGATGTTTCACCAGGACGAAAAATAATTGTCAAAATCCAAGCGGGAGAACATCGCGCTCTCTTAGAATCAATGAGGGATGCGCTTTCGCGCCTTGCTCAATTGAATCCCGATGAACTGGTGATAGCTGAAAAGTTAGAAGAGTTGCCCGAAGGTGCAATACCGCTGGTGGTAGGTTCTATCGAGGCTTATCTACCTCTAGCTGGAATGCTTGATATTGAAGCGGAAATAGACCGGATCACCAAAGAATTAGATTCTGTAACAGCACAAGTTGAGCGTTTGGAAAATTTGCTTGCTGGCCCATTTGCTACACGCGCGCCCGAAGAAGTCGTGGCCAAAGAGAAGACCAAGCTGGAGGCCTTGAAGGAGACCGCCAATTTGCTTTCCTTACAGAGGGATGCATTGAGCAACTAGTCTGCCTGAATTTTCCGAAGGCTACAAGGACACCCGTTCGGCCTATTCTGATCGAATAAACCGTTGCAATGAGAAGGAGAGGCATATGCCTGGCATTATTGATCCCGAAAGAATTAATGTGGATGTCCTACCTGGAATTTGGACTCCAATCCAGTGGAAGATGTCCGAAGAGGAGCACCAGGTTGAATTGGAGGCGCAGGGAACGGCAAGCCTTCTATGGTCTGTGGATATACCAGCAGCAATTTTACGCACATACTCTCGGAGACAAAGATCGAGCGATCTTTCAGCCCACCTCCCGGTTTCAACCCGGAACTTCAAGGGGAGTGGAAAGAGGATCTTGTCGCTTTCAAATTTGCACGAGCAATCAAGATGGATGCAGTCGAACGGACCAGGGAGAAGTTGACCGTAGCTTATGATTTTGGTGAATTGGGGTATTGGTGTCTGGAAATCGAACCTGAAAAGGTAACAATAGAGCGGATGTAAGTCACTGAATACAGAAAGAATTCGATCGGCGATGAGTGAAAATCGTCTCGTGATATACTCTGCCATTCCGGGATGGTTTTTACAAGTTTTACAGTGTTAGGAATGAGAGGCGCTGTCTATAAAGTAATCGAATACATTTCGCTTCATCCATAAACTAGGCGCATGGGCAACCGGCGACGTGCGAGTTGCACGCGTTGCCCGTACACATGGGGTTGATGATATCCATTTGTTAAATGGCAGATTGCTGGTTCTCTGACGGATGAATAACGTCCTTTTGGGGCAGCCCCACGATTTGGAGATTGAATGCGTAAGAATAGGCCCGATTTCCTTCGATGGGTATCCATCGGGTTGTTGGTGATCGCACTAGGACTGATGTTTTACGAATTGGCCGCCTACAGCCGGGAACGCGCACGCCTTCCTAATCAACTCACCATTGCCGGGGTCTCAGTTGGGGGATTGGCAAAAACGGAAGCTTTGGAAAGGCTTCTTCAGGTCTACTCTACCCCAGCCGAGCTTCTGTATGGTGAAGATATTATCCAACTCAATCCGGCTAGTGTCGGATTCCGACTCGATACAGAAGTGATGCTTGCGGCGGCTGAATTGGCACGCACGGAAACCGAATTCTGGAGTGGATTTTGGGACTTCCTATGGAATCGGCCGGGCGAGACAAGGAGCGTGCCCTTAAAATCAGAGTTTTCCCAAACTGAGTTGGAAGCAAGTTTGCGGGATATCGCTGCTCGTTATGACCTGCCCCCGAAACCCGCCGTGCCCATTCCGGGCAGTCCAAACTTTGCTCCTGGTGAACCTGGAAGAGTATTAGACATTGCTAGAGCAAGAGAACTGGTCGGGGAAATCCTGGACTCTCCCATAAATCGGAAGGTTATCCTGCCGGTTTTGGTTGAGGCGGCAGCGCGTCCGGCATTACCGACGCTCGAAATCCTGCTCAAACAAAACCTGGGCCTAGCTGAATTTGATGGTTTGGCCGTAATCTACTTGATGGACCTACAAACAGGGGAAGAGATCCACTTTGCACTTTCCCGTGGTGAGGATATTGACACAAAACCCGATATAGCTTTTACCGCAGCATCGACAATTAAAATCGGGATAATGACCGCATTTTATAAATTGTTTGATGAACCATTGGATGAAGAAGCAGAGCGCTGGATGTATGAGATGATCGTCTTCTCGGGGAATGACACAGCTGATTG
>JAGLGG010000359.1 GCA_023144145.1 Anaerolineales bacterium
GTGAAGGGGCCTTACGAAGCTCATCACAAGCTTCGTATAACGGAAGAGGCGCTCGAAGCAGCGGTTCATTTATCCGCTCGTTATGTGACCGACCGATTTCTGCCGGATAAAGCCATAGACCTAATCGATGAGTCGGCCTCGCGTGTACGTATGTACAAGAGTCCTGAGGCAATTATGTTGAAGGAAACTGTCGATGAACTTCGCGTGACAAGGCGGGCTCATGCAGAGGCAGTTGACGACGATCGCTTAGATGACGCCCAGGAACTAGTTGAGCGCGAAACTGAACTAAAACAAAAATTGACTGAACAGCGGACCAGGTGGGACAAGTCTGAATCTGGCCCCAAAGTAACTGCTGAAGATATCGCAGAAGTAGTCGCGATGTGGACTGGAATTCCTGTGATGCAGCTCGCAAGTGAGGAATCTGAACGGCTCCTTCAAATGGAAGATGAACTACACAAGCGACTTATCGGACAGGATGAAGCCATCACCGCAATTTCTAAGTCTGTTCGGCGGTCAAGAGCCGGGTTAAAAGATCCCAAACGCCCTATCGGTTCTTTTATTTTTCTTGGCCCAACAGGAGTTGGGAAGACGGAGTTGACCAAAGCGCTTGCGGAATTCATTTTCGGGTCAGAAGAAGCATTGGTACAAATTGATATGTCGGAATTGATGGAGCGCCATACGGTCAGCAGGTTGGTGGGTGCACCTCCGGGATACGTGGGCTACGAGGATGCAGGCCAACTGACTGAGGCAATCCGCCGCCGCCCTTACTCCATCGTTGTCTTTGACGAGATCGAAAAAGCCCATCCGGACGCGCACAATATGCTGCTGCAGATTATGGAGGAAGGTCACCTTTCTGATGCAAAGGGAAGGAAAGTTGATTTCCGCAATGCCATCATCGTAATGACTTCCAACGTTGGGGCAGATCTTATTCGAAGGCAGACGCAAATAGGTTTTGAACTAAAGCATGATAAAGATACGGAAGAACGAATGGCATACGAGGATATGCGTAAAAAACTCACAGACGCATTAAATCGCGCATTCAGACCGGAATTTATCAATCGAGTAGATTCTGTGATTGTTTTCCATGCATTATCAAGGGATCAAATCGCGGAAATCGTTGATCTTGAATTGGCGAAAGTGGCTGAGCGCTTGAAGGAAAACCAAATTCAACTCCAACTAACAGAGCAGGGACGAGCTTTGCTCGCAGAGTTAGGCTACAACCCCGAAATGGGAGCTCGACCATTAAGACGAGAGATTCAAAATAAGGTTGAAGATCAGCTCTCGGATGCCATGCTTGCCGGTCATTTTAAAGATGGTGACAAAATCTTAATTGATGCTGAGGACGGTGAAGTTATACTCAGAATCGATGAAACAGAAGAGGAAGGTGAAAAAACCGAAGCCATTGCAGCGGGTTGAGGTCTGTTAGTACAATTTGAACCCCCGGGGGTTTGGATATAAGATTTAGTTCTAAGCATCTACAGATATCCAAACCCCCGGGGGTCTTTAATTCGTGCGTGGAGGGATTGTGGCAAAGAGCAAGGTTGAATATGTATGTCAGCAGTGTGGACGCAGGACTGCAAAACAGATGGGGAAATGTCCGCAGTGCGGTAGTTGGAACAGCATGCTGGGCGAGGTTGTGAGTCCACGACATGGGCGTGGAGTTGTGCAACGGACTCAGGCTTCGCAAGCACAAAGACTCACTGAGATTGAAGGAGATCCTGAAGAGCGAATAGCTCTCCCAATCGGCGAGTTCTCACGAGTCCTGGGAGGAGGAGTGGTTCCTGGATCCGTGGTTCTCATCGGGGGGGATCCAGGCATCGGAAAGTCTACACTACTTCTTCAAGTAGCATTGGCGATGTCGAAAGAGGGACGTGTTCTTTATATCTCTGGAGAAGAATCTGAACGCCAGATAAAGGCTCGTTCTGTTCGATTACTACAATCATCCTCAATCCCTCACGAGCTATATCTCCTAACCGAGACACATCTCGAGAGTGTTGTAGATCAGATTCAAACCATAGACCCTGATTTGGTAGTGGTCGATTCGATTCAAACCATTCAGTCTCCTGATCTCGACTCGGCTGCGGGCTCGATCACCCAAGTGCGCGAGTGTGCCCACCAACTACAGGTCGTGGCAAAATCAACCGGGGTAGCGATATTTCTAGTCGGGCATGTGACCAAGGAAGGTGCGATCGCAGGTCCTAAAGTTCTCGAACATATCGTAGACACGGTCCTTTACCTTGAAGGGGACGCATTTCATGCATATCGATTGTTGCGGTCAGTCAAAAATCGATTTGGACCAACCTCTGAGGTCGGTGTTTTCGAAATGCTTCCTAGTGGGATGGAAGAGGTATCGAATCCCTCAGAGGCTTTCCTGGCAGAACGGGTGTTGAATTCCCCCGGCTCGGCAATCGCAGTGACGATGGAGGGGACACGCCCCTTGCTGGTTGAAATTCAAGGCCTCACCAGCACCACAACCTTTGGCAATCCGCGCCGAACTGCTAATGGTGTTGACTTCAATCGCCTTCTTTTAACTGTGGCAGTATTAACACGTCGGGTGGGCATACGACTCTCGGATCAAGACGTATTCGTAAACGTAGTTGGTGGCCTTCGAATTGCTGAGCCAGCCGCTGATTTGGCAGTTGCAGCTTCAATTGCATCATCGATGAAAGATCGACCGATTGATAAGAATCTTGCCCTGATTGGAGAAGTTGGCTTGTCAGGTGAATTACGCAGAGTTGCGCAGCTCTCAGCGCGTATGAATGAAGCTTCAAAGCTCGGGTTTAAGGGCGTAATTGTCCCCAAATCTTCAATCGCAGGTGCGGATTGGCCTTCAAATATCGAAATAATTCAAGCAGCTACGTTACGTGAAGCACTGCAAAAATCAATTTCGAAAGAATAGATAAGCTTTTTCTTCGTTGTGTGAATTGCAGGCTGCCTAACTCATTGAAAACCGTCCTAATCAGGCATTTAAACATCGGCTTGTTAAGAAATGTCACTTAAGGTTAAGTAGAGTGAGCTTGGTGGGCTGATTCGGCCGAGATTTGATGTTTTTAGCATGGGCGAAGCTCCAAAATGGAACTTCATTTTGCATCATCAGGAAATTCCCGCGCATTTTACGTTTTAAGGTTAGGTTTCAAGAAACCTTAAAGATTTTTTTGGTAGTGCAATGTCCAATATCTGGGAGTAAGTTTCATATGCGCCCACATATACGGGTAGTTGGGCGAATTGTGATGAACGGCTTTCAATCTGCGCGATCAAGCGATTCCGGCGAGGCTTTAACATTATGCGATATTAAAGTTTTGTAACTTTTTAGAGTTCCGTATGGTAGAAGCATTGAATTGGTTATTAGATTTTGCTAGAATTCATCAACGCTGGTCGATTGCCTAGTGTGGGGTAAAGAGGCAAGTCCCGATTACCTTCAAGGCCGGAATATGCCACTCCCAAGTGGCAAAAACCTACGAATACTTACAAAGGAATAAGGTTGGATATTGATCAAGTCATGATCTGAGTGGCAGGGCGTAATGGGTTCCGCCAGCGCCCGATGGAGGAGAGAATGACCGCAGAACGATTCTGGGAAGCCGCGCTTGGACAATTGCAGTTGGAAATGCCACGTGCAGCATTTGATACCTGGGTTCGTGATGCGGAGCTCCTTACTTACGAGGACGGAACCTTTATCGTGGGCGTTCAGAACGCCTATGCAAAGGATTGGCTGGAGGATCGGCTGCGATCCACAGTTACTCGGGTTCTGACAGGAATTTCAGGTCGGAGTGCCGATGTTCGTTTCGTCGTTTGGCATGAAGATTCAGATGATGGAGAACATGCCCCGGTCATGAGTGTGCCTCAAGTAGTTCCTCAGAAGAAGGTAATCTCGAACACTAACCTTAGTCTGAAATACACTTTCGAGAGTTTTGTAGTCGGCCCCAGCAACCGATTGGCAGCAGCCGCATCTCAGGCTGTAGCTGAAAATCCTGCCAGAGCCTACAATCCACTCTTTTTGTATGGTGGAGTTGGTCTTGGAAAAACCCACTTATTACATGCGATTGGCAATGCCTGTAAGGGCGCTGGTCTGCAAATCTTGTATGTATCCTCAGAGGAATTCACCAACGATCTCATCAATGCAATTCGCACTCGTACTACCGATGCATTCCGGGATAGATATCGCCGGATTGACGTGCTGCTCATTGACGATATTCAATTCATCGCCGGGAAGGAATCTACTCAGGAGGAGTTCTTCCACACCTTCAATACCCTGCACGGGCAAGATAAACAATTGATCATATCATCCGATCGCCCGCCTAAAGCATTGGTCACTCTTGAAGAGCGACTGCGCTCGCGCTTCGAATGGGGTTTGACCGCAGATATCCAAGCGCCAGATTATGAAACCCGACTTGCCATCTTGAGTTCAAAAACTGAGCGGGCGGGCCGCAGGGTACCTTCAGACTTCTTAGAGATTATTGCTAAGCGTGTTCAGAGTAATATTCGCGAACTCGAGGGGGCGTTGAATCGGGTGTACGCATTTTCGGATCTGAGTGGGTTGCCCTTGACAAAGGACTTGGTGGAATCGGCACTCGCAGATCTTTTACCAAGGACTGGCTCATTAACGCCAGATCAAATTATTCGTGTTGTAGCGAAAACCTATGGGGTGGACGAAGAACGTTTATTGTCTAAACAGAGATCTCGAGATGTGTCTTTACCGAGGCAAGTGGCAATGTACCTGATTCGCGAGGAAACCGGTGCCTCCTTACCTCAAATTGGAGAAGCCTTGGGGGGGCGAGATCACACCACGGTGATGTACGGGTGCGACAAGATTTCCGACCGGCTGGAAACGGATGACGGACTCCGGCGGCAGGTCTTTTCAATCCGCGAGGCACTCTTCGGTCACGCGCAAATGTAGGATCGTTTAAATCAGGAAGGGCGACGCGTACGTGCGTTAGCACGCGTCGCCCTTTTTTACATTTTGGTGAACCTTGCGAAGGTTTATCACTGGAGACTCTGGTTACAAATCGAAACCTTCGCGAGGTTAGCATAATCAACCTTCGTCGGTG
>JAGLGG010000036.1 GCA_023144145.1 Anaerolineales bacterium
TATTCTAGATGTCATCCTGAGAAGGACTGACGGAGCTGTGAAGCTCCGTCAGAATGACGAAGGATCTCGTTTTCCGTAATGGAGCTCACTTCAACTCAGAAAACGAGTTCCTTTCGTTCTTTGAAAGGCCTTCGCATTGCTCAGAATGACATATCTTAGATGAGAGTTGGAAATAGCTTCTATTTACCCCCCGCCGGTCGGGTATGGAAACCCGACCTACAATTATTCTTGACCCCCAAGTCGTAGGTCAGGTTTCCATACCTGACCTGCATGTTTTTTTCCACGGTCGGTTAGAATTAAATCCATGACCCCAAGAAATCGACTAGAACGAGAATTCTTCATGCAACCCACCGTCGAAGTAGCGAAAGCTTTGCTCGGACAACGGCTGGTGCGAATTGACTTAGGTCCGCGTCGATTATCTGGGATCATTGTCGAGGCTGAAGCCTACGTTGGCACGCATGACCTAGGATGTCACGCGAAATCCGGAAAAACCAATCGAAATGCGTCCATGTGGGGGCCACCGGGACATGCATATGTATATCTCACATATGGCATTCACTGGATGCTCAATTTCGTCACTGAACCAGAAGGATTCCCTGCTGCCGTTCTCATCCGGGCAATCGATCCATTAGAGGGAATCTCAATCATGCGAAATCGACGTTCAGGGCGTCCGATGCGCGAGATTTCTGATGGCCCAGCAAAAATCTGCCAAGCATTGTGCATTGACGGTACATTAGACGGACATGATTTGTGCGCCTCGGACTCAAAAATTTTTGTTGAACCCGGTCAACCGGTAAAATCGAATGCCGTTACCCGCGGTCCACGTGTGGGGTTAAATACTGTGCCTGAACCCTGGAAGAGTATGCCCTGGCGATTTCGAATAAGCCCGGATTACTTGGCAGGTGGAAATGATTCTAACTAGTCAAACCTGATGGAATTTGGTCGTGGGCACATCCGCCCAACAATAATTCCATCATCCCAGCTATATTTGTGGAGGAGCTCGAGGCATGAAACTGCTAGAGGGTAAAACAGCATTAATCTTTGGCGTTGCCAATGATCATTCTATCGCTTGGGGAATCGCAGAAACAATGCACGAAGAAGGGGCCAAGGTCGCTCTCTCATATGCCAGTGAAGCTCTGGAACGTCGGGTGCGACCTTTAGCAGAATCAATCGGAACCAGCTTCGTCGAAAATTGTGATGTGACCAATGACGAGGAGATCATGTCTCTATTTGCCAAAGCTGAGACGGAATTGGGATCGATTGACATACTGGTTCATGCAATCGCCTTCTCAAATCTCGACGATATGCTTGGTCGATTTAAGGATACCAGTCGTGATGGATTTCATCTCACCATGGACATAAGTGTTTATTCCTTCATTGCTCTCGCCCGAAATGCTGCAACCTTGATGAAACCTGGTGGATCCATGCTTACTCTCACACATTACGCCAGTCTAAAAGTGTTCCCTCAGTACAATGTCATGGGTGTTGCGAAAGCGGGCCTGGAGGCTTCCGTCAGATATCTAGCCGTAGATTTAGGACAGGATGGGATTCGAGTGAATGCCATCTCCGCTGGTCCAATACGAACCCTGGCTGCGTCTGGCGTACCTGGATTTAAGCGGATGTACCGCGAATTCGACAAAATTGCACCCTTACACGAAAACATTACAAAAGATGACATCGGGTCCGCCGCAGCTTGGCTTTGTTCAGATAAAGCAGCGAAGACCACGGGCGAAGTACTGTACATTGATTCCGGATACAATATCCTAGGTCTTTCTGTTCCGGATGAGCTGATGTAACCGAGTAAATATCTATGCTGTTCAAACGTCTTCGCGAAAATTTATCTCCCCGAGACCAGCCCGAACTCCTTCGCTACCGAATTCGTCTCGCGAGGGTGTTGATCATTGCTTTTTTCGCTGTACTGGTGCTTTGGCTTATCGCAGCAGTTGTCACAAAAGTCATTTTTAACTTTGAGAGCAGCTATCCTTTTGCTTTCGACTTCGGATCGATAGCAATGCTCTCTTTTCTCGGAGCGGGTTCCCTCTGGCTTACGGCTCATCGAAGGCTGGGCACAGCAGGATATCTCCTAGCCACGACATTTTTCGTTTTTGCGACCCTTGGACTGGTGCTTTTCCCCGAAGCGTTATACGTAATGAGCGCAACATATTTGATCTCCATTCTCACCGCTGGTGCGCTGGTGGGCAGCGGATCCCCCTTCCTTTTCGCTTTTGGGGGATCAATCGCAATTTCGGTTATTTGGGTTCAAACCTGGGATACACCGCTTAATCCATTCAGTGGCTTCCAACCATCAATTTCACTCCTCGTACTTGGCAGCCAGATCCTGCTATTTGTCGGAACTGCCGCTATCCTTTATTCGCTCTCGAACCAAGTTCGGAATACGATCGATCATTTACATGAACAAGCCGATCGATTGGTGAATCTCGCTCAGACCGATCCGCTCACAGCCCTACCCAACAGACGATATTTCATCGAACTACTGGAGCGCGAGTTCGCACGCGCCAGACGCTATCATCGACCCCTCACGCTTTTATATCTTGACCTGGATGAATTCAAGGAACTGAATGACCGCCACGGACACCTCTTTGGAGATGAAATCCTGAGAGGCGCCTCACGCTCGCTGAAGTCCGTACTACGCTCTACTGACCTGTTGGCACGCATAGGCGGTGATGAATTTGCCGTACTCTTGCCTGAGACCAATCTAGGGGGCGCTCAAAACGTTGCCACTAAGTTGAGGAGAGCACTCATGGCCTTCGGAAAACAAATCTCACCCATGATTCCACCACTCACATTCTGTGGAGGCATAAGCCATTTGCGTGAAGGAGACACATCTATTGATGACATGCTTGGTAGAGCGGATAGTGCGCAATACCTCGCCAAAGAAACGGGTAAAGACGACACTCGTACCGAGATGGATTTAGAGGCTTCAACTCGAGTTGATCCCTGATAAAACTATCACATCCATTCACTTTTTCCGATCCCACCTTCACGCTAAATACTTCGTTCGCATATTATGAGATAGAGCTTGTTGATTTTATTTTGGAGGGTTGATTTTGTTTGGTGACAAATCAAAATAGAATTAGTACCAAGACAACGACTATTGATATTACCAAGAGGGAGCCATGATGATTCATACAACGACTCTGGAATGCAACACCAAGGGGAATGCCGATATGCTCGACCTGACCGATCAGGTACAGGCGATCGTCGACGATTTAGAGATGCACGAAGGAACTGCAACTATATTCACGCCCTCTTCAACAAGCGGATTGACGACGATAGAATTTGAATCTGGCGCGCTTGAAGATCTCCGAAGAGCACTTGAAAGGATAGCCCCAACCGATGCTGAGTACCTCCACAATTTACGCTGGGGAGATGGTAATGGACATTCCCATCTCCGGGCCGCAATGATGGGACCATCGCTTTCAATACCCGTCCATCATGGAACCCTCATGCTAGGAACTTGGCAGCAAATTCTGTTCGTCGATTTCGATAATAGGCCACGCCATAGAAAACTCATCGTGCAGATCGTTGGTGATAGGGTATAAATCAAAAGGGACTTATCGTCGCTGGTCTTAGGAGGTATTTTCATTGCCCGAAAAAAAACGCTTATTGGCAGTATTTGCTCATCCAGATGATGAGAGTTTTGGACCTGGAGGCACTCTCGCACTTTACGCCAAACGCGGCGTCGAGGTTCACTTAATTTGCGCCACACGGGGCGAAGCCGGAAACATTCCCGAATCCCTCATTGGTAAAGAACATAGTGTCGCTGAGTTACGCGAAGCTGAGCTGCGCTGCGCGGCGTACCAACTGTGTTTAGAAAAAGTATATTTTCTCGATTATCGTGATTCGGGGATGTCAGGTAGCCCGGATAACCAGCACCCCGACTGCCTCGTCGCCGCTCCTATCGATGAAGTTGCTGCGAAAATTACCCACCTGGTTCGACAAATAAAACCTCAGGTGGTGATCACCTTTGACCCTCAGGGGGGCTATTTTCACCCGGACCATATTGCGATCCATGATGCGACGGTCTTAGCATTTCATGCTGCCAGTGATCCAGAGCAGTTTCCCGATGAGCACTCACCCTTCCAGCCACAGAAACTGTACTTCTCAACTTTTCCAGTGAAGCTGATCCGACTCGCGCTGCGTGTTACCAGACTATTCGGTCGTGATTCCAGCAGGTGGGGCCGGAATAACGATATTGATCTTTTGAAGATCACTGAAAGGGAATTCCCCATCCACGCTCGAATAAATATTTCTTCGGTCGCCAAGCTAAAGGGGCGCGCGGCTTCTTGCCATGCAAGCCAACTGGACGGGGGCCCAAGTCGTCGGGGCTTGGCGGGTTTAATCTTCCGGCTTGCCGACAGACGAGAGTCATTCATGCGCGCTTATCCTGAAGCATCCAGGGGGATAAAGGAGAGCGACTTGTTCTCAGGTATCCTACTCGAGACAAGCTAGGTGATTTGTAAATTTGTCGATTTGTCGATTGGTAACTGGGGATCAGCAATCAGGGATTAGGGATCAGGAACTTCGTGCCCCTGATTCACTGATCCCTGCTCACTGAGTACTTGGTTCCTGACCAATTGACAAATTGACTAATTGACCCCCAGACAAACTCCGCATTTTCAATCCCTATAGTCCATCCTTCATGGTAGCATTGGTGGGTATTTAACAAATCCTGGCGAGAATTGAAAGGACACCGGACATTGATGGAACAAAACGACTTTCCGGAGTTCAACAGCAATCACTTTAACCTGCCAAGGCGTATTCAACGCCTATCCGATTTAGCGTACAACTTGTGGTGGACTTGGAATATGGAAGCTGTACGTCTATACCGAATACTTGATCCACATTTGTGGGAGGCTACAGACCATAATCCCGTGCGGTTTTTAAGCCTGATTTCGAAGGAACGCCTCAGCGCGGCTACGAAAGATCGTTATTATCTTGATGCCTTTGATCGCGTGATAAAGAAATTTGATCATTATTTAGAAGCGGGTGATGAGACTTGGTTTGCGCAATCACATCCGGAGAAACTCAACCACCCCATCGCCTATTTCTCAACAGAATTTGGACTCCATGAAACTCTTCCCTTCTATGCCGGTGGGTTAGGCGTCCTGTCAGGAGATTACCTCAAAGAAGCCAGTGATCTTGGCTTTCCCCTTGTTGCCATAGGTTTTCTCTATACGGAAGGGTACTTTAAGCAGCGAATAACCGAGGATGGTTGGCAAGAGGCAATTTATACCTCCCTCCAGTTTTCTGATTTGCCGGTACTTGAGGTGCTCGACGATGATGGCGATCCTGTCAAGATCGAAGTTCAATTCCCAGATCGGTCGATGTCGATGCGCATTTGGAAGGTACAAGTTGGCAGGGTGCCCTTATACCTTTTGGATACCAACGTTGAGGAAAACGATCCTGCCGATCGAGCGTTAACCTCTCGCCTCTACTCGAGTGATTTGGAACTGAGGATATCCCAAGAAATTATCCTCGGAATTGGTGGTGTGCGTGCTATTCGTCAACTCGGTTATAACCCTTCTGTGTGGCATTTGAATGAGGGACATTCGGCTTTCATGGCTTTCGAACGACTTCGTGAGTTGGTATCCAGCGGGAAAACATTCGAGGATGCACTTACCGAGGTTCGCGCTTGTACCGCCTTCACGACTCATACTCCAGTCCCAGCAGGGAATGATGAATTTCCCCTGTGGTTGATTGATAAGTATTTCAACTTGTTCTGGGAGAAATTGGGACTCGATCGTGATGAATTCATCGATCTTGCTCGACAACAGCATCCTTGGGGTGAAGTTTTCAGCATGACCGTTCTGGCAATGAAGATGTCAGGACGCCGAAATGGTGTTTCGGAGATGCATGGTCAGGTCGCTCGAAAAATGTGGTCATTCTTGTGGCCGGATCGACCTGAAGAGCAGATTCCTATCACTCATATTACAAACGGGATTCATACTAGCTCCTGGCTCTCACGCCGTTTGAAACGTCTATTTGACCGTTATTTCGACCCCGGTTGGGAAGATCATCTGGATGATCCCCAGATCTGGAGATCGATTGAACGAATCCCCGACAAAGAGCTGTGGACCGTTCGCCGCCATGACAAGCGGAAGCTTGTAGCCTATATGCGCGAAAGAGCGCGCAAACTCCTGAATGAAGAACATGTACATCCTGTGCAAGTAGTCGCTAGCGGCGTTTTACTCGATCCGTATGCCTTAACCATCGGCTTTGCACGGCGATTCGCGACATACAAACGCGCCAATTTGATTCTTCGTGATACCGAGCGATTACTCGACTTGATCAACCAACCTGGAACGCCGGTCCAAATTATTTTCGCCGGGAAAGCTCATCCTGCCGACGAGCCGGGGAAACGACTGATTCAGGAAGTTTATCGTGCTGTGAAAAACCCTAAATTCACTGGAAGGTTGGTTTTTCTCGAGGATTACGACATCAATCTGGCTCGACACCTCGTCCAGGGAGTTGATGTCTGGCTCAACACGCCTCGCCGCCCGAAAGAGGCATCCGGAACTTCTGGCCAGAAAGCAGCTCTAAATGGCGCCGTTAATTTCTCTGTCTTGGATGGCTGGTGGAGAGAAGGGTACAACGGTCATAATGGGTGGATAATCGGAGATGATGAAGCCTGGGAAGATGAAAGCGCCCAGGATGAAGCGGACGCAGCAAGCCTATACGAAATTTTGGAAACCAAAATCGTTCCCCTCTATTACGAACGGGCAGCAGATAATATACCCTATGAGTGGTTAGGGTGGGTCAAAGAATCGATTGCTACACTTGCGCCCAGATTTAGCATGCGACGAATGATAAAGGAGTATGCTGACAAAATTTATCTCCCATCGATCAACGAATTTGAAAAGACATCATCCTAAGGAAATGTATCGGGAAGGTCACTTGACTACACACTCTCATCCCCGGGCTGTATGATAAATATGAGTGAAGAACCCCGCAGTAAGCTGCGGGCATCTTCATCGGATGGGTACCATCCGCGGAAAAGCCAAAATGGGGTTGTTGCCCCCAAACCCCCGCTTGCCAATCATCCACATAGCAAGCTATTGGGTATTCTGGCTTTTTCCCATAAGGGCTGAACCAAGATGATCGATTTTTCCATAATCCCGCCTTTACTACTTACCGTAGGTATCTTCTTTTTGCGCGTTACCGACATGTCGCTCGACACTCTTAGAGTGCTGTTTGTTATTCGCGGAAGACGACCCCTAGCGTGGGTTTTGGGATTCATGCAATCCGCGTTGTGGGTCATCGCAATCACCAGCGTTCTCAACAACCTTGATAACCCTTGGAATATTGTCGCCTACGCGAGTGGGTTTGCCACTGGCAATGTCGTAGGTATGATCATCGAAGAACGCCTTGCCATTGGTCATTCACATTTGAGAATCATTAGTTCGCGCAGAGGCGATGCCATCGTCGAAGCAGTTCGTGCTGCAGGGTACGCCGCAACAGAAGTCGCTGGTCGGGGTAAAGACGGAACGGTGGCATTGATAAGCTGCAGCGTCCGGAGGAGGGATATCTCCAGAGTACAGAAGGAGATATATAAAGTAGATCCCGACGCATTTGTAACCCTGGAGGAGATTCGACCCCTACATCGAGGATATTGGCGTGCCTGAACTATCTCTCCACATCGTCAACTTCTGTTCAGGTTAGCCAGAAAATTTTGGGTCGAACATCGCATTTTTAGGACGGTTAGATGGTTGGAATAAGTTGGGCCAACATCCCCGATGTCTACCTCCCTCTAATCATTTATGGGTTGCGTACATTCGATTTAACGGTAGCAACGCTTAGGATGCTTTTGGTCGTTCGGGGGCGAAAGAAACTGGCTTGGGTCTTCGGGTTCATTCAGTCAGCTTCTTTTATCCTCGGAATTGTTGGGGTGCTTGGAAATCTTCAAAACCCGTTGAATTTGATTGCCTATGCGGCCGGCTTTGCGACAGGCAATGTTATTGGGATCACCATCGAAGCAAAACTTGCACCGGGCCAGAGTTTGTTGAGAATTATCAGCTCTAGGATGGGGGCCCTTCTGACAGAGTCACTGCGCAGTTTTGGACATGGCGTGACAGAAGTTCCAGGGCACGGAATGGGTGGAACTGTAAGCTTGATATATTGCTACGTCCCAAGGCGTGAGGTCAATTCAACCAAAGTGGAAATCCTTACCCTAGATCCTGAAGCCTTCGTCACAGTTCAGAACGTACGACAAATGCGAGGCGGTTGGTGGGCATAGTGAAGAACAATCGCTCGCTTAGCCATTCTTGAATCAAATCGAAAGAGGCAAAGATAGCGATTAAGTGGAGAGGAGAAACTCTCCCACAACATAAAATGATTTGATCACGCAATCCTTGTTCTTAGCAGTGAATCAACCTGTTTGCATGAGGTTTTTTCTACAGGTATAATCCCAAAACTTGGCAAGGAGTATATCGAGGCCTCCATGGCGCTTAAGGGTAACCTGCGCGATTTCAGCGTCACCCAGTTACTTAATCTCATCAACCTAGCCCGCAAAACCGGCACTCTGACAATTGAAGGGCCGACTGAGGCGGCCTGGGTTTCATTTCGTGATGGGAAGCTGATCTATGCTCAGTTGGGTAATGAGGATGGCACGCTCGTTGGAATTCTTCTCAGAGGGGGTCTGGTATCCGCACGCCAGGCCAGAGCCATAAAGACCCACGCCTCAGATAAAAACGATAAAGAGTTAGGACTACTGCTCATCAATGCCGGTTATTTGGTCCAACAAAGTATATTAGCCAGCATTCGACAGTATTTCCTGGATATTGTCTACAAACTCTTCAACTGGGGTGAAGGTTTCTTCCGCTTTGATGCAGGAGTGTTGCCACCTGAGGGAAGGATAACGATCCGTCTAAATTTAGAAAACATCATCATCGAAGGTTCACGTAGGATGCGTGAATGGGAGAAGTTAAAGGATGAAGTTCCCAACCTCGAGATGGCCCTAGATTTTGTTGAAAGACCTGGGGCAAATATCAGGGATGTGAACCTAAATGTAGAGGAATGGAAAGTTGTTTCTTACGTAAACCCCAAGAACACGATCGCTCAAATCGCCAAAGCCAACCAAATGAATGACCTTGAGATTCGAAGAGTCGTGTATGGGTTGTTGCATGCTGGATTAGTAGAAGTTGTTCGCCCGGATGGGATGCCAATACCTGCACGCGTGAAACAGTTTAAGCCCATCGACGAAGGACAAAGAGTTTCGCTGGTCAACCGCTTGATACAGCGTATCCGATCATTGTAGGTAGGAACCACTCATGCAAACCGTAAAAATGGTAGTGACAGGACCATTCAACGCAGGAAAAACCGCCTTCATCCAGGCAGTGAGTGAGATTGACGTCGTCTCAACAGAGAGGAAAATCTCATCTGAGGCTGAACGAATTAAAGAGACCACAACAGTGGCGATGGATTTTGGACGGATTACGGTTGATGACGACCTTGTTCTTTACCTCTTTGGCACACCCGGTCAGAAACGCTTCGACTTCATGTGGGAGATCCTTTCAGAGGGAATGCTGGGCTTCATCGTCATAGTAGATAGTGCACGGCCTGAAACATTTCGCGAAGCGAAGAGTATATTGGAAACTTTCCGAGCCTATGCTCCAACACCTTATGTGGTAGCCGCGAACAAGCAGGATATGCCAGACGCCTGGGATGTTGAAGACTTGCGAATCGCCTTGAGAATTGACAGTAAAATCAAACTGCTCCCCTGTGTCGCTCCGGATAAGGAATCTGTAAAAGCAATTTTACTTGAGCTCTTATACAGCATCCTTGAGGAGATGAACGAGAAGTAGTTCCACACCCCTTTCTTGACCCTCAAATTCCGCTAGAGTATACTGATCAATAGACATAAGAACGTTCCACGGGGAGCCCAGTGAACTGGGCTGAGAGAAGGGCTTATAAAGACTTCGACCCGCTGAACCTGATCCGGATAATGCCGGCGGAGGGATGGCGTGTAAGAAGTGCCGGACGGCACTCAGTCACTCCCGAAGACGGGGGTGATTTTTTTTTATGACAAATACATTCATTCTGCTTTCAAACGGTGAATTAGAGCAGCCAGCTTTTCTCAAACATCGTCTGGGAAATCTGTCCGACGCAACTGTCATCGCGGTTGATGGTGGTTTTCGACATGCCAGAGAACTAGGTCTGAAAGTTGATGTTCTCGTCGGCGATATGGATTCGGTTGATGATCAGAACAAGAACCTGGCAGCTGAACAAGGTGTGACCACACTCAGATTCCCCGAAGCGAAGGACGAAACTGATCTGGAACTGGCCTTGCTGCATACCGTAAAGTTAGGAGCGGATGAGATTATTATCCTTGGCGCGCTTGGCGGCAGATTGGATATGAGTCTGGCAAACATTCTGCTGCTGACCCACCCACAGCTAATGAACGTTCAAGTTGAACTCTGGGCTGGCAATCAAACTGCGTGGCTGTTACGCCCGCCGGGTGGGAGCATCCCTGGTGAACCAGGGGATACGGTCAGCCTGATCCCTATGGTTGAGGATGCCACAGATATTTCAACAACCGGTTTTACATACGCTTTAGAGAATGACGTTCTAGCCTTAGGTACAGTGCGTGGTGTGAGCAACGTCATCACGGAGCAAGAGGCGCGTATAGAGTTCGGTTCGGGATCGCTTTTAATTGTTCATACCCCAGGTCGAGCCTAGATGGCACCAAAAGATTGCCAATACCAACCCGCCACCACGAAACACTTCACAACCGCTCACGAGTGTGTTGAAAGGAGTTCGTCCGATGGAACTGGATGAAAATCGAGTGGTAAATGTCTCTGTTCAAGTCTTGCCACTTGTAGAGGATGTCTATCCCATTGTTGACCATGCGATAAATGTTATCGCCCAAAGTGGGGTGAGGTACGAAGTGGGTCCCATGGAAACGGTCATGGAGGGTCAGTTAGATCAGCTCATCTCGGTCGCCAAAGCAGCGCACCTTGCCTGCTTCGAAGCAGGCGCAGAACAAGTCGTCACGATTATAAAAATTGGGGATCATCTTCAGGGCACAACGATCGACGAGAAAGTTGGAAAGTATAGGACAGGAGAATGAATGACCCCTCAAGTTCCAGAACGATAGACAGTGCCTTAAGACAACCCGAAGCGCGATCCACACCAAAAGTGTTACGTTGGTCTAGAGATGTGACCCCACCGGTGCTCCTGATGCTGTTCGTTCTTGCCACATGGCACGTTGTCAGTCTTCGGAGTGGTTTATCAGCCTTCATTCTTCCATCACCCACACAAGTCCTCCAAGCCGCGTGGGAAACCAGAGATTTATTAGGACCGGCGATCGGCACGACGATGATTGAGACCGTCATCGGTTTGATTGTGGCCATTCTGCTTGGGATAGCTTTTGCTGCTGCAATGGATTTTTCTTCCTTTCTGCGCAGAGCCCTTTACCCTATTCTCGTCACCTCTCAGACGGTACAAATTCTCGCTATCGCCCCCTTGTTGATCATATGGTTTGGATTCGGTTTGTTGCCCAAAGTAATTATTGTTGTATTGGTTTGCTTCTTTCCCATGGCAGTGAGCACAGCAGATGGATTAGCATCAGCAGATCCTGACCATGTCGCATTGCTCAAGACCATGGGAGCAAAACGCAGTCAAATATGGCGCTTGGTGCGATTGCCCTCCGCCCTACCTTCCTTCTTTTCCGGGCTGCGAATCGCAGTGACCTACAGCGTTGTGGGCGCAACGATTGGTGAGTGGGTTGGCGGATCAGCGGGATTGGGTCTTTATATGTTGCGCTCAAAGAATGCCCTCGCAACAGACCAGGTGTTTGTTGCCATTGTGATCACCTCTGCACTCAGCATTGGATTATTCGCCTTGATTTACTTCTTGGAAAGGGCACTTCTGCCATGGTACTACTCGGCACAACGGACGGAGCACTGGGAGGGAACAGGGATTTTCTAACGGTCTGAAGCTTTGGAGGGAGGCAAGATGACAATCGGGCTTTGCCGTTCTCTAGCGAAGAAATGGGGCTGTTTAAAAAGTTCATTTAGATGTCATTTGACTTCACCAAAACCAGTGTAAGGGCGACTGGTGACGTGCGTTAGCACGCGTCGCCCCTACAACTGGGGATTAATAACCTTAAGCCATTGACAACCCTGTCTCTGATAAATTGACTGATGAGGGAAAACCTTTTGGGACTGCCCCCACCGCTCAGTGAAACATCTGTAAAAGGAATGAAACATGAAGAAAATTATATTTCTAATAACGATGGTCATCGTCACAGTTGGGCTAGGATCGTGTAATGCTCGAGAAACATCTGGGGAGCCAGGCATTGAAGAATTAACCAAAATAACACTCATGCTTGACTGGGTTCCCAACACCAATCACACAGGTATCTTCGTTGCACAAGCCAAGGGTTATTTCACCGATGCGGGACTCGATATCAATATCATCCAACCAGGGGAGGTGTACGCTGAGCAAGCTGTGATAAGCGGTGTTGTCGATTTTGGAATTAGCTTCCAGGAACAGGTCACATTAGCACGAGCCGATGATGTACCCCTTGTTTCCATCGCCGCGATCATCCAGCACAACACATCCGGATTTGCCTCACGCGGCGAGCTAGATGTCAGCACACCTAAGGATTGGGAGGGCTTACGCTACGGATCCTTCGGCAGCCCCTTCGAAGAACCGACCTTGGAGGTGCTGATGGATTGTGCTTCAGGGGATTTCTCCTCCCTGGAGGTAGTAAGTACTGGCTATGCTGACCCTTTGGCGTTGTTGGACGAGGCTCAAACCGATTTAGCCTGGATTTTTTACGCATGGCAGGGAACACAAGCTGAACTCCAGGGAATCGATCTCAACATTGTGATGATGGAGGATTGGTTCGACTGTGTTCCGGATTACTACACGCCAGTCCTTGTTACGAGCGAAGCGACCATCAGCGAACGCCCCAGAGTCGTAGGTGCTTTCCTCTCGGCGATCTCAAATGGTTACCAATTTGCCATCGACAATCCGGACCAGGCAGCTGATATCCTACTATCCGCAGCACCTGAGTTGGATGATGAATTGGTTCGACAGAGCCAGGCCTGGCTCTCACCGCGCTACCAAGCAGATGCACTCCGTTGGGGCGAACAGCAAACAAATGTATGGTCGGATTACTCCAGCTGGATGGCGGAGCACGGAATCATTTCGGAACCCATTGATGCGGAGTCGGCATTCACGAATGCACATTTGCCGTAAGTACAAGAAACGGACTGCGGCTCGAAAAACCTGGCCTAATCAGGGAGAATTGTGAACGTACCAAAAGTTGAACTAAGGAATGTAAGCAAAACCTTTTTCGGCGCCCGTCGGCAGATTAAGGCGCTTGAAAATGTGAGCCTCAGCGTTGAGCCCCGTGAATTTGTCACCATCATTGGCCCATCAGGGAGTGGCAAAAGCACATTATTCAACCTGATTGTCGGTCTGCTGGAACCTGATACGGGCGATATATGCATAGATGGGGATGTGTGCCAGGACCGCATAAGTCGTGTCGGATATATGCCCCAAAGGGATCTCTTGCTCCCCTGGCGAAATGTCGTCGATAACGTAATTCTCCCGCAAGAGGTTTTAGGAACTCCCCATGAAATTGCCCGTAAAAAGGCATTTGAGCTTTTGCCCCTTTTTGGACTCGATGAATTTGCCGATGCATATCCTTTCGCATTATCCGGAGGCATGCGCCAACGGGCAGCATTGCTGCGAACCATTCTTTCAGAAAAAGAGGTCATGCTTTTAGATGAACCCTTTGGGGCTCTGGATGCACTCACTCGTAAAGAACTGCAGGACTGGCTGCTCGGGGTGTGGCGCAAATTCAATCAAACATTTATTTTCATCACGCACGATGTTGAGGAAGCTCTTTACCTTGGTGATCGCGTGATCGTCTTGAGCTCACGCCCTGGCACAGTTGTCCACTCATTAGAAGTTAATTTGCCCCGACCAAGGCGACAGGGGATGGTCGCTCTCCCGGAATTTGGGCAGCAGGTCTCCGAGCTTCTTGAAAAATTAGGTGTCTCTATCTAACCCTACTCGTTTCATATCTGAGAGTTTACTGAGTTCACTAAAACTATGTCTGAAAAAATCATCGTGCATAAACTAAATGAAAAAGGGGAGGAAGTGTGGCGCTATGAGGGCGAGATGCTCGAATCCACCGCAACAAGTGTCACGCTGGAAGCCTTTTTCGATCGGGAGGATGTCGATTTCCATGAGATTAGCCTGAAAACGGGTGATCGATTTGTAGAGACATATCATACTGACCTTTGGTACAACACTTTTGCCATTTTCGACTCAGAAGATGATCGTTTCAAAGGATGGTATTGCAATATAACCCGACCTGCAAAAATCAAAAATGGCCACGTATATGCTGATGATCTGGCCTTAGACATAATCGTTTACCCCGACAGATCATGGCTGATTTTGGATGAAGACGAGTTTGACGAGTTGGTCCTTCCACGGGAGGATCGTGATAAGGCTCTGAATGCAATTGAGGTTTTGATCGAATACGCCAGAAACAAAGAGGGTCCCTTCCGCTCCCCTAGGCCGAACTGAAGCTGACCCTTATTTGAATACTGAATACGTTAATTCGCGTAGATAGAGTTCGTAAATCTCTCTTTAGCTAAACAGCTGAACCAGACCGCTCCAATTCTCCCAATCTCCAATGTAGAAATCGGCACTATTGAAGATCAGTACCGTTGCGGCCGCGCACAGAAAACAGAAGCAGCAGAATACGACTGCCACAACGATCACAATGATCAGCACTGGTGATAACCCACTCGAGTTTGTATTGGCATCTTCTGACATTCTTCTCTCCTTCGTTTGGGCGAGTTCTATTGCCAAATTATCAGGTTGTCACTCGGGTGATAAAGTGATTGTTAGACCTTCACCCCTCACTCGAATTTTCAAGCATGCGCCCCCGGCGCCAAAGCCGCCAAATAATATACGAAGTCACCAGGATGATGACGGCTGCAACGAGGATGGGCACCACAATCGCAAGAATCGATAGACCCGTTGCGAGAACATCTTCTGCGATGCTCACGGGGATATTCGCAACGCCTCCCGTGGTCGCTGTGACTGCCGGACGGATTGCTGCACTTTTGACGACATGCACGCTTCCGGCGACGAACAAGCCGGCGATCATGGCAAGCACAGGATGCACGTCTGTTATGACATTGGTGCTAGCGGCAAAAAGAATTGCTCCAGCCGCGGGGCGGATGAAGGTCTGAACCACATCATTGGCGTGATTTACAGCAGGGATTTTATCCGCAAAAAACTCGACCACACCTAGAATGAT
>JAGLGG010000360.1 GCA_023144145.1 Anaerolineales bacterium
ATGTGGGACATGGTCGCAATTTTCACTTATTTGATCGGATCCACACTATACCTTTACCTGGCCTTAATCCCTGACATGGCCATGGCGCGCGACCATACCACGGGTTGGCGCTACAAACTTTACCGAATCCTAGGTTTGGGTTGGCGAGGTACCGAAGGTGAGTGGCATAAGCTTCACCGAGCTTTGGGCATATTCTCAATCGTAATCATCCCGGTCTTCCTTTCAGTACACTCGATCGTTGCTTGGGATTTCGCTGTCACAATCCAACCTCGATGGCACAGCACCATATTTGCTCCGTACTTCGTAACCGGTGCTGTTTATTCGGGACTTGCCGCCCTGGCAACGATATTGATCATCGTGCGTAAGACCATGAACTTGAAAGAGTTCCTGCGCACCGAACACTTCGATGCCCTAGGCAAGCTTGTGATGATCGCTGGAATGGGCTGGATTTATTTCTGGTTCGCAGGGTTCATCTCAGAATGGTATGGGAACGAGCCAGTGGTACGTGAGCTCATCCACGATGAAATCTCGGGGGAATTGGCCCCCCTCTTTTGGCTTCAGATGACGGCCAATGTACTCCCGGTTCTGTTCCTGGCATTTAAACGCATACGCACCAATCCAAAATGGCTCTTGATATTGACTTTGCTCGTCAATGTTGGCATGTACACCGAGCGAGTATTGATCGTGATGGGCAACCTTCAGCGAAACCATCTGCCCTTCAATTGGGGGGAATACAAACCAACCTGGGTGGAGATTAGTATCGTAGCAATGACTTTCGCCGGCTTCACCTTGCTCTACACCCTCTTTTCTCGAATTGTGCCTTACGTTCCAGTGTGGGAGATCAAGGAAGGACGGCTGAGGTATACATTGCGCCGCATCGGAAGGTTGCTCGTGCCAACTGCAGCGGAGATTGATTAGGAAAGACGTTATGGATAACAGCGAAAAACTAATGGCCACATTCAAAAAAGCGACGGAGACCTCTGACGCTATCGACGCCTTATATGAATTCGGTATTGAGGATGAACAAATCGTCGTCATGACCGGAATGCCATACCCTGAAGGCGCGTTAGAGCGCACGACTGAGTGGCTGCGATTACCTTATATCGTCATCGCCGGAGCTATAGGGGGATTTTTATTTGGAATCTTCCTCTCCGTGATCACTCCTCACCTTTATCGCCTGGATGTTGGTGGACATCCAACGGTTAGCTTTCCGCCGGCAGCAGTGATCACATTCGTCTTTACTATGATGGCAACCATCATTTCAACATTTTTAGGTGTGCTATGGGAGATGGATTTCCCTGAGTTCGGTCCCAAGTACTATCACAAAGACGTGACCGATGGGTATTTAGCTGTGCTGGTTGATTTTCCCCCCGAACTTGAAGAGCAGGTACGGGGCGCCTTCGAAAAGCACAATGCTCATCAAATCCAGAGACCGGAGTTGCAAGCGCTGTGAGCACTCGACTTCAACGTGGCTTGATAATTATTGGCGTACTGTTGGTTCCATTTATCCTTGGATTGCTCTTTACATTTCAGATCATCCGTACCCCATTCCCAACTGACATGCAAGAATCTCCCGCAGTTGGATATCAGGAATCTCCCCGCCTACAAGCACCTGATGGTGCGATTCCCATTCAGGGAGAATCA
>JAGLGG010000361.1 GCA_023144145.1 Anaerolineales bacterium
GTTTCCTCGTGAAGGTGGATAATTTCCGCCTTAGCTGAATAAGCCACCGAATAACCTTGAGACATTGCCCATGAGGCCCATTCCACATCTTCAAGCCCAGACAACTTTTCATTGTAGGGTCGCTCAAGCCATAAACTTCGTCGAATGGCCGCGTTGGCATTATTACAAAAGGGATGTTCCTGACGATACTCCGATTTTTCTGGAAACCAGGATGCGAATACCTGGTGCTCACTGAATCTGGTTGTACTGTCACCCCGATGCTTTCCATACACTACGGCGATTTCTGGGTCCTCAAAAGGACGCAGAAGTTGTTCCAACCAATCGGGATAAACTGGATAGACGTGAGCGCTCGAGATGACAATAAATTCACCTTTGGCTTCAGCACAACCAAGATTTAAGGAACGGCCAAATGTGAACTCTTCTGGATCTATTGAAAAGACTCGAACTGGATAGCGCGATGCGATTTCGACCGTAGCATCGGTTGATCCGGAATCAACTAGTATGATTTCAGTGTCTTTAACACTTTGTTCAATCACACCGGTCAGCAATCTACCGAGGTGCTTCTCCTCGTTATAGGATCTAATCACGATCGAGCACTTATAGCTATCCATCCTCAACAACCATCCCCTGAAACGTGCCGACGATCCTTAATATGTCGAATCCTTCTGCAAAGGGTTTCTCGGCTAATGCACCATGGCGCACCAGGGTTGATCGAATTATTGAAGGGTCGAGGTAATAGACTGAGCGGTAGGTTTTATATGCAGCCAGGGCTTTAACTTTCAACTCCACATCTTCTTCCGCAACCTCAACAGTAAAATTTGGGAAAAATCCATAACTGCTCCGCAGCACATCAAAACCTAAAACACTTGTACCTCTGAACGCCCTTAACGCCTCCGTCGTCACCACTCCATGATCCTGATGAATATCGGCACTGCTGTGTGCGAAGACAATGTCAGGATTAAATGAGCCACTCAACTCATACAAAAACTCCAGAATTTCTTGTCTATCTCTGGGGAAATTGCGAGTCTCAAAGTCCTTGACAATGATTTTCTCCTCCCCAATTCCCAGGATCTCCATACTCTTGTAGTGCTCTTCCACAAGATTTTGAAGTTTAGGGTTTTTTCGATTGTCTGAGATGGTGACACAAAGCACTTCTGCGAGAGTATTGCTCGAGATATGCGCCAGAAGCGCACCACAACCAATTTCAATATCATCTGGATGCGCACCCAAAAACAGAATTTTTTGTCCGTAGAAGTTCAAGGGATTCCTCCTAAGCTCAGTAATGGCCGCTTACTTGTGTGCCGCTCATTTATGGGCTGCTCATTTATGAGCCATAAACCCACCGACCACTTTTGTCATGACCAATCCGCCCTCAGATCCTTCAAGTTTCCTTTGTGCTACGTCCCGGATTCGTGACATGACCTGCTCGAATTCATCCTGTCCCTCGAAAAAATCCTTCCATAATAGCCGGTCTTCAGATAAAGAAGCCCGGGTGTAATCCATGAAAGGTTCAAGACTTTCAAAAACCAAAGGGTTCTCAAAGATATGAACATCAACGCTCGAGAATGTTGATCGAATCGAATCCAGGATTTCGCTCGCATACCGCGAACTTCCCGGCATCGGGGGAATTGGATTTCCGGTTGCCTCTTTAATTACATCGTAGAAAAGCTGCTTGTTTTCAGGCATCGGTCCTGTAGAAAACAGGCGTCCGCCCGGTTTGAGTACCCGGTGCATTTCTTTAATCGTAAAGGGTATGTCCGCAGCATAGTAAATGGCAAAGCAGCAGGAAAGTAGATCAAAAGAATCATCTTCGGATTTGAAAGGCTTGTTGAAATCTAAAGTTAAAATCGTGAAAGGGTCACCAAGCTCAGCATTCAGTTCTCGAGCTTGATCGAGAAGTTCACTTGAAATATCCCCTCCAGTGATCTCTGCTTCACCTTCAAGGTATTGATGGAAAGCTTTCAGTTGTTTTCCAGCGCCACATCCCACATCCAATATGGATGAGCCCTTCTCCGGCAAAAGGACGCCCAACATCCACTTATCGATGTCCTTTTTGCCGTACTTTTCATGGATGTTGATCCTGGTTGCCAGATCTTCAGTTGTCTCTTGATATTCAAACGCCATGATTTTCATCTCCTCCTAAATTATGAAACTCTTTTTCTCTAGAATTCCTTTACTTATGACCTTCAGCGTCCCAGATGTCGATAACAGTTCAGGGTCGAACTCCTGAAAAAGGGTCATGCCCTTCGCTCTCGGGTATGGACGCAGGAAATCTGATAAGTCGAGGGATGCTCGGTATAACTCATAAAACAGAAATC
>JAGLGG010000362.1 GCA_023144145.1 Anaerolineales bacterium
TTCAATTTCCGCAAATACTCAATCCGATTCTCGGGGAAAAACACGGACGGGATTTGGGTATAGCGCGCCCGACCAGCGCACAGCACCGCCGCGCCCATGATCGATGCCTCGAGTCCGATGGATGAGTTATAAACCAATACGAATTTCGATAGTCGAATTAGTTCATAGGAACTGAGCAATACATCCGCTCCCAGGAATAGGACGTTCTTATACTTCTCAATGCCGTTATTACGTACCCAATCTGCAACACTTTCATAACTTTCTTTTCCAGGACGATCCTCATCAGGATGGGCTCGTATAACGAATAATGTCTCTGGGTGTTTCTGAATGATAATTCTGAGTTCATCAAGCCAAGCGAACATATTGCCAAAAATTGTGTTGGCATGCACTTGGCTGGTATCGAAGATAACATTCGTAAATATTGAAACGGTTTGCTCATGTTCTTGAATTCGCTGTTTTATCTCTTCTGGCAAAGGTGTCATTTCAGGCCAGAAACGAATTCCCGCCATGGTGTATTTCCCTTGAAAACGATCATTTAGATAGCTGTCAAGGTGCTGCTCATCTTCAACTGATAGTTGGAAATTGTCACCAAGACTAACTTCACGGAAAGTGGCATCTTTATGCGAGAAAAAGGCTGAATATGGACGCAGGCCTACCTCATGCGTGACCACGGGAATACGCCTCTTGTCAGCCAGATGCCTGGCAATCGCTTCTGGAAAGGTCAGCCCATTAAATATTACGAGCGCACGGGGCTTTTCCTTATCGAAAAGGTCGTTAAATTGATGCACTAGACTAGCACCTGAAACAAGATATTGCATGTAAATTTTCCGAGTAGCTACATCATCTATCAACAAATGCCTTCGCAAGGCCCACCGAAGCCCTGGAAGACACAGTTCTCCCAAAGGGACCGTTTCATATGTCCATGTCATTAATTGATCTAGTGAATATGAATTAATTCGTTCATTGATCCCCTGGATAATTAATCGGTCGAGTTGAATAGGCAATACTCGATCACCAGGGAACAGAATCCGGCTGTGTTTTACACAATGCTTGCATGGCGGCAATTGATCAGGATTGTCCCTATTTGTACCAAGGATGCACTGCTGCATGCCCCACTGGCATACCAAATATTTAACGGGGATCCCTGCCAGGCGAATCGCCCAAGATGCAATCAGGCTGATAGCAGCGTTGATACTGAGTGTATGGATCCGTGTTGAGGCGTTGAAAAAAATGACGGGGGAATCGCTAGAGTCTTCTACCCGCGCATTTTGTTGGATGAAATGCTCAATCCCGGTAATTTCCTTATGCAATTTCCGGTCGGCATATTCCCTTTCCAATCGGTCAACCACGTCTAGTAGTCTCAACCTTGTTAACCTTCTTGATCGTTCTTTACACGACGGAGTTTCTGGAGCGCGCCCATCTCACTGTCGTACACGCGTTTAACTCCATCGCCCATAGCCTGTTCAGAAATGCGAATATATTTCATCAAGCGTGCGAATCCACCCGGTTCAACTGAAGCAGCCTGATCACTCCCCCACATTGCTCGATCAAGGGTTATGTGCCGCTCAAGGAGACAAGCCCCCAAGCTCATTGCCACAACGGATGGGACGAGTCCGACCTCATGTCCGGAATATCCAATAGGGCATGGGAAATTTTCTCGAAGAGTTTGGATCATTCGTAAATTCAGCTCACTAGGCTCGCATGGATAGGTGCTGGTGGCATGAGTGATGATTAAGTTTTCGGTGTCCAAAACTTCAACTGCCTGTCGAATTTCCTGCATGGTCGACATCCCCGTAGACAATATAACCGGGCGTCCTGTTGCACGTAGATAGCGAAGAAGCTCATGATCTGTGAGCGCTGCAGAAGGCACCTTGTGGCAAGGGGGATTGAATGCTTCCATAAATGTTGCCGATGGTTCATCCCACACCGACGCAAACCAGGGGATCTTGCGCTCTTCACAATACTTTCCGATTTCGGTGTATTCTTGCTCACCAAATTCCACCTTATGGCGGTATTCCAAATAGGTGATATATCCCCAGGGAGTCTCACGCATTCGATCCTGCTCTTCGATAGGGACACAGAGTTCCGGTGTACGTTTCTGGAATTTCACCGCATTTATGCCTGCCAGAAGAGCGGCATCTATCAGGCGTTTCGCTGTTTCAATATTCCCATTGTGGTTAATTCCGATCTCTGCAACCACATAGGTTGGGTGTCCATCACCAACAAACTGATTTCCAATTTTGATTTCTCGTGCCATTGAATTAACCCTTTGCGGTTTCAAATCATTCCGAAAATCTATTTCTCTCACCCAATCCGGTGTTAAATTGCAGCTTGCGAGTGTTCCATCCAATGTAATTGTTTAACCAGGATAGATTAAGGATGGAACAACATAAGCATTTGTCAAGGATGTAGTAACCCAGTTTATGGATGGAATCTTTATCCTTGACAAAGCCCTAGGTTGATCTCCGGGCCAAAATCAAATCACACAATTCCCGAACAGCACCATAGCCGCCTTTGTTTTTCAAAACCAAATCTGCTTCCGGCCTCACCGATTGATGAGCATCCGAAACGACAACCGCGCAACCGACAAGCGGAAAACATGGGAGATCATTAGCATCATTTCCCAGATATACGGTTTGGTCAGCTTCAACTCTATATTTTTCAATCATTTCTCGTAGGGCTGAGGTTTTATCTTCTAATCCCTGGGAATACTCAAGCCCAAGTTTTTCACATCTGGCCGCAACGACCGGATTAACTTCTGTGGACAGCACAACTATCGGAATCCCAGCATCCTTCAATCGCGCGATTCCCCACCCATCGCTCCGGTTCGCAGCAACCCATTCACGCCCTTCCCCATCGGTCCAAACTCTGTTGTCGGTTAGAACTCCATCGAAATCGAGCACTAGAAGTTCGACGGGCGAAGGTAAGGGACGCGGCACCCTGCCAGGGCGGATAATTTCAAAGTCACTCTGCCGGACCTTCCATTCAGCCCGTTCCCAATCAAGAGCTGAATCAATATCAACCGTATA
>JAGLGG010000363.1 GCA_023144145.1 Anaerolineales bacterium
CTTCCTGAAGATGTCTTGAAGGAATTGGATCGGATCATTGCAAAAGCAGAGAAGGAATTGAGTAAATAATCCAACATTCACCCGATTTCTTATCTGGTTACAACTAGAAGGTAGGTAGTGTCGTCAAATCCTAAAAGAGCCAGCCAGAGATGTAAATCCGTGTTCTTATCATGAGATGGTATTACCGCATTAGGGCTAGAAAATAATGATTGCACATCAACGCTTCCTTGTATGGGCAACCGGCGACGTGCTTAACACGCGTTGCCCGTGCAATTGTGGATGTCCATAGCAGATAACAGCTTCTCACCACTACTTATGGTAGGTGTCCCATCTCTAAGTTTTCTTAGCCTCTTCGCAAGCTACGCTTGCGCCCGGAAGCAAAGCTTCCGGACTCCAGAAAGGTTGCTTTCCAATCGTAGGACCTTGATGGTATCTGGAGTGCATACCTTTGCATTATGCCTGGAGCACAGATTCTGGCAGCCTACATAAGCTGTGGCGTCTCAGGCTGCCGCCCTGACACATGCGGTATAATGCGCAGCATGCAATCGAATTCAGATGCCAACGATCCGACCCGAAGCGTCACACCCGGTGACACAGCCTCTGCAAATTCTGATCTTGCGCCCATCGATCCCGATCCACCCTCAAGCCGGCGGAGAATATTATTTGCCATTGTCGCCCTCCTGATAATCGCGATTGGATTCTCTGGGCTCGTGGGATATTGGGTTGGGACGAAACAAGGCCAGGAAACAAGGTCCGAGGCGGTAAGAAAAATCACGGACGAACAATTCCAGTTGGCAATCGAAGATCTGGGCGCCGGCAGGTTTGAAATTGCCAGACAACGTCTTGAGTACATCAGCAGGCTTGATCCGACATACCCACAAGTCGCTGAACACCTGGCTGAAGCGCTACTCGCGCTGAACGCCGCGACAGCAACTCCGCTCCCAATTGCTACACCGACACCAAATTTGGCCCCAGTCGAGGATCTTTTCAGCTTAGCGGAAGCCAAAATTATTGATGAAGATTGGACCGCTGCAATCGAAGCGCTTCTTGCCCTGCGCGCCAAGGATCCAACCTATCGTTCCATCGACGTCGACGGGCTGCTTTTTACTGCTTTACGCAACCGTGGTATGCAAAGGATCACAATTGGTATGATGGAGGAGGGCTTATATGACCTGAGCCTTGCCTCGCGATTTGGTCCACTAGACAACAACGCGATCCAGTTGAAATCTTTGGCAGAGCAATACCTTCTCGCCAATAGTTATTATGGCCTCAATTGGGCCATGGCAACGGAATTATTCGCACAACTCTGTTTTCAGGGTGCAACAAGTGATTCCTGCTATAAGTATGGTTTCTCAGCATGGTCGTACGGAGACCTACTACTCGCACTTGATGATCCTTGTGGAGCACAAGAGCAGTACCAGCAGTCCCTGAATACGTGGGATAATCCAGAGTACCATCCCACGGCTACGCAAGCTGCAAATGCTTGTCGTACCGCCACAGCTCCTGCGCCTCCCCCTCCACCTCAGATAACAGAAACTCCAGATGGAACGCCCTCAGGAGAAGAAACGGAAACTCCAACTCCGACGCCTGAGGGATCAGGGGATAATGGATCGTAAGCACGAAGGGAAACCCTAGATGCCCTTTTGGGTCCTGGTTATTGCATATTGGTTACATATGGCAGCCACAGTCACCTGGATAGGGGGCTTATTCTTCCAAGCAGTGGTATTACCGAGTGCGTTTTCTCGTAACCTGGGGATCAACCAGCAAGCCAAACTAATGGAATCAATTCGGAAGCGCTTCGAACCCATCGCTTGGCTCAGCCTCTTCATCCTCGTTGGGACAGGGCTCACCCAAATGACTGCCAACCCTCAATATGAGGGATTACTCTCCATAAGCAATCGATGGGCTTCAGCGATTCTCATAAAGCACATTGCCATCGCTTTCATGGTTATCATCGCCGGAGCACAAACTTGGGTGATCCAACCAAGGCTGAACCGTCATCTTATCCGATTAGCACAATCCAAGGCAAATTCGGATGAAATTAAGCGTACATTGATTCGCCAAAAGGTGCTCACGCGGGTAAATTTGATCCTGGCACTGATTGTCTTAGCATTAACAGCGATAGCGCGGTCTTCGTAATCGTTTCTGGAGCGCCGAACTGTTGCTCAGGCCTAAGCTTCGCTAAGAGGCTATCTGAAAAGGGCTCGAATACACTGCCACTCTTTCAAAAACATCACGTATGGGCAACTGGCGACGTGCGAGTTGCACGCGTTGCCCGTACACCTGAGATTATTGAAGAGCATCTAGTAAAAAGTCAATTTACTGGCATCATGCTAGATATGATATACCCTATTGGGACAACCCCCATGCTTCGCTCATGCCAAGTGCGTTATGGGTCCTTGATGGAACACAATAACACTAGATGGGTACGTTCTTTTAAGTAAACCTGTGATGACAAATATTTATCACGCAGGATGTCTAGACACATTGCTTTAGACGCTGTCTTTCAGTGTAATGTAAAATGTCGATGTTTTCCGGCAACTCACACCACCTCTTGAGACATGATCTCGCTTTATGTGTAGATATGTGAAGTATGGTGTAAAATTGGCATCCGATCTTTAACCACATCTGCCCTCTCAGGAATTTCATTGCTCGAACTCATTTTTCTCGGGACTTCTGCTTCCGCTCCCTCAGTTCACAGGAGCCTATCCGGCCAGGTGGTTTCCCATCGTGACCAGCGATTTTTGATAGATTGCGGCGAAGGAACCCAGCGACAAATTTTACGATCTGGTATTGGATTTCGACGATTAAATCGGATCCTCATCACCCATGGCCACCTGGATCATATACTTGGTCTTGCTGGACTTCTCTCCACGTTCTCTCGCTGGGAAACGATTGAAGAGCTTCAGATATGGGCAGGCTCTTGGGCCTTAGATCGCATTCATGATTTACTCTATGGGGTTGTGCTGCGCGGCGCCAAGCCGTCGATCAAAATCGATCTCATCCCTCTCAAACCAGGAATGATTTTTCAAGGAAATGACCTTACCGTAACCGCATTCCCTGTGCTTCATAGAGGTCCTGGTTGTTTTGGCTTCCTGTTCGAGGAACCTCAGCGAAGGCCTTTCCTGCCGGAGAAAGCAGAAGAGTTTAACATTCCAGCAGGACCACTACGCGGGGAATTGGTGAGTGGTTCCAGCGTGACACTTCCTGATGGTCGTCATATCACTCCTGATGAGGTTCTTGGCCCCATCCGTCATGGCACACGGTTTGTTCATGTTGGAGATTGTGCCAGTACTGAAAATCTGGTTGAGATATGTCGCGATGCAGATGGCTTGGTAATTGAGGCGACATATCTAGATGTCGAATCTGACCTTGCGAAGAAATTCGGCCATCTAACTGCAAAACAAGCAGCCATACTTGCTGTAGAAGCGAATGTCGGTGGTTTATTCTTAACTCATATATCAAGGCGCTATCGAGAGATCCAAGTTCTCGAAGAAGCACAAGCCATATTTCCTAACGTCTCCGTTGCCCGAGATTTCGATCATTTCCAAATACGACGGGGGAATGTTAGTAAAATTAAAAAAAGCTCAAGGTAGCGTCGAAAATTCGCTTCACAACGATATTTATTTCACGCAAACTCCGTCAGAATTGGTTTCCACTGGACACAGTATTTCAATGTGGGGATGTCTGAATAGTATTGGAATGTGTTTCGTTTCATTTTATACACTAAGCGTATGGGCAACCGGCCGGTTGCCCGTACACCTTAGGTTGTTGGTGATCAGTTGGAAATCGGATAATTACTGGCTCCATGACAAACGAATGTCATCCTTTTAGGACGGCCCCACGTCTTGAGGCAAGATCTTTCACTGAGACTATTGGATAGAGGTTTGAGCTTAACCATTTGCGCCCCATTTCACAGCTGAGTAACTATTGACCCCTCACTCATGGCTAGATAGAATTCTAGTAGCTGGAATTATGTCCTGGAGCGCTTAATGCCTTTATACGAATACGTTTGTATGGATTGCAAGACCACATTTGATGTGCTGAGATCCATGAGTCAAGCTGATGATCCAATCGAATGCGCTGCCTGCCAAAGCAAGCGTACATCTAGAAAGATCTCGCTATTCTATGCCCGAAGCGACGGTCGTTCGGTTGCTGGAACAGCTTCGGGTTGTTCGAGCTGCAGCACCTCATCTTGTTCTTCCTGCAGCGTCGCTCACTAACAAATTACGACAATACTGCATAGTGAAGGTGCGGCTCGTACGAGCCGCACCTTTTTTTCTTGGTAAATTGTTCCATTGGGATTCTGTTGGGAAATTTGATCAAACTCCCGATTTCAGAATAAATCTCTCCGCCGGTAAGGCTTTATGAAATGCTGGCTGGCTGAATGCTGTAAAGACTCAACATGTAATATGAAGGGCGGCAACAACAGGAATTTCTTGAGAGCGTCGATTGTATTCCTCACAGGCCTCGTTTGTCGGGAATGCGATGAGACGTATTCCCATTCCTTCGAGCGCCTCCGAGACGGAAGGCGGGATTTTCATTCGCCCCTGAGCACCTAATCCAACGATCAACAAAGGTGGGGGATTTTTTAGGACATCATCCAAATCCTTAAGGCTCAATGAATGTCCTTGCTCTCTCCACCAATCCGAAAGTACGTGATTGGGAAAAATGATCACATCATTCCGATATCGTGTCCCATTTATCTTGATCTCGCCAAATTGATATGAATCGATCCTGGGTGAAACCCCTTCTCCCAAGTTACCCTCCCCAATACCGAATTGTAAAATCATTCATCTGCTCGGATATGCCCTCCCATTCAACTTCAATTCGATCCACACGAGCCGATGGTGGGCCGTGGTCACACCAAGCCAGCATTTGATCTACCAGCGGCTTTTTACCCTCAATGACCACTTCAACGCGCCCATCTCGCAAATTTCGGACCCATCCATTCAGCCCCATTCTGGCCGCTTGCTGTCGGGTGTAATACCTGAAATTCACCCCCTGAACCCTACCCGTTATATAGACGTGGGCCCTTACGGAAGCTGCACGTTCCATGATAATCTCCCCTTCATATGCACTATACAACAGGTTGCGAAATTCCTAAAAGCCTCTGATGTCGATTCCGAATTAGGACGCCGCGCGCTGGGGAAAGACCCACCCGGGCGTGGGAGCCCAGGCTGCTGGGTTGATTAGAAGCTCTTTACAGCGAACATAAGCAGTGGCGGCTCAAGCTAAGCGAAGCTTAGCCCGTCGCCACATCCCAAGCGTGGGAGCCCGGGCTGCTTTTATATCATGATGTTCTATCTGTTGAGACGCCCGGTGGGGCGTCTAATAACATCTTCTGTAAAGATATACTCACTTAAAGCAAAGGACGTAGAGTGCTGCGTCCTCACTATAACATCGGAGTTAGTTTTATTAATTTCTGACGAAAGCTCTCACCAGCCAAACAAACTCGCATTCCCAGCCAATTCGAGCAACGGACCGGGCAAAATCCCCAAAATAAAGGTGCCGATCGCTGTCACCCACAAGGTCGTCTCGAGCCATAGCTCTGATCTCACTTCTGGTTCTCCCTCGCGCATATACATAACAATCACAACTCGAAGATAGTAATATGCAGATATGAGCGAAGTGATCACCCCAACCAATGCAAGCCCGATTAGCCCCGCGTCAACGACTGAACGGAAAATATAGAATTTCCCAATAAATCCCGCGGTTGGGGGCAAGCCGATGAGAGACAGCATAAACAACGCCATCGCCAGAGCCAATCCCGGTTTTTTAGCGCCCAGGCCAGCATAATCCTCAATAGACAGGCCTTTGCCCTCCGATTTTTCGAGCGAGAGCACCACACCCCAGGCTCCGAGGTTGCTGACTGCATAAGTCAGTATGTAAAAGAGTGAAGCGCTGACAGCATCTCGGGCTAGTCCAACTTCTGCTGCAGCTGGTAGAGCCATCAGAATGTATCCCGCATGGGCAATACTCGAGTAAGCAAGCATTCGTTTGATGTTCGTTTGGGCAATCGCAGCTACATTACCCCAGAACATCGTTAACACTGAAATCCCTATGATAATTGGCGCCCAGGTTGGACCGATGATGGGAAATGCGGCTGTGAAAATGCGTAACAGGGCTGCAAAGCCCCCTGCCTTCGCACCAACGGACATGAACGCAGTCACGGACGAGGGCGCGCCATGATACACGTCAGGCATCCACATGTGGAAGGGTACTGCGGCGACCTTAAACCCGAGGCCCACGAGAATTAACAGTGCCCCAACAATCAATAATCCGGAGTTTGCAATTCCCATCTGGGTTGCCGCCAGAATCCCGAGGATATTGGTTGTTTCTGTAGCGCCATAAACCAGGGCAATACCGTATATAACGAAACTCGATGCAAATGCGCCCAGGAGGAAATACTTCATGGCCGATTCTTCAGACTCTGCTTCGGGTCGGGCAATTCCTGAGAGGATGTAGAGCGGGATTGAGAGCAACTCAAGCGCAAGAAACACCACAATC
>JAGLGG010000364.1 GCA_023144145.1 Anaerolineales bacterium
CGCGCTGAGGGGCTGGCTCAAGGAAGAATAAAAGTCCAAAGAAATTTGCCCGGGTTTCCTGATTCTCTCAAAAGGAAACAACCTTTCTCGGACACAGACCGCTCAATTGATATTGTTTTGTGAACCCTTTCCACACTGCGCCGTGGACGAGGGTCTACGTTGTGTGAGGATTTCCCGTGGATACACCATTGCTGCACACAAAGCTGTACATCCCCCAGTTACCTTCAAACCATGTAGCGCGTCCCCATCTCGTCCAAAAACTTAACCAAGGGTTAGAGGGCAAACTCACCCTCGTTGCTGCACCGGCAGGATTTGGTAAGACCTCCTTATTGAGTGAATGGGTGCATCAATCGGCACATCGAGTAGCCTGGCTGTCACTGGATAATGACGACAATGACCTGGCACGCTTCCTTGCATACGTTATTGCCGCGATACAAGAGATCGACGAGCGAATCGGCCTTGACCTCCAAACATCTCTTCAAGCGCCCCAGCCTCCTCCGATTGAGATCCTGCTCACAATGCTAGTGAATGAAATCGACACCATTGAAAACAACTTCTCCCTTGTTCTCGACGATTATCAGGTTATTACGACCGCGGCAATTCATGAGGCCATAAATTTTCTGCTCACTAATGCACCGCCCCAGATGCACCTGCTCATCGCCAGCCGTGCAGACCCATTTTTGCCCCTCCCTCGCTTTCGTGCCCGCGGCCAAATGATTGAACTTCGTGCCGACGACGTTCGCTTCACCCCCCAGGAAACGGGGGTGTATCTTAACCACGTGATGGGCTTAGGTTTGTCGTCTGATCACATCGCCTCCCTTCAAAAACGCACGGAGGGCTGGATCGCCGGCCTTCACCTGGCGGCGCTTTCGATGAAGGGCATGGAAAACCCAGCACAATTCATCTCTACGCTTATTGGTGATGACCGTTACATCATTGATTATTTGGTAGACGAGGTGCTCGCCCAGCGACCCAGCGGAACAAAAGATTTTTTATTAAAAACATCGATTCTTGAACGCATGAACGCATCACTTTGCGATGCCGTCACCGGACAGGATGACAGTAAAGCAACTTTAGGCGCATTGAATCAGGCTAATCTTTTCATCGTGCCCTTGGATAACCGTAGGCATTGGTACCGCTATCATCGATTGTTTGCCGATTTGCTCAGGCAGCGTCTGGAGGAATCCTATCCCCCCAAAAAAATTACCTCACTACATCAGCTCGCTAGTCGTTGGTATGAGGAAAATGACTTCCTATTTGATTCCATCGAACATTCCATAGCCGCTGAAGACTACAAAAATGCAATTCGGCTGATTGAGCAAGGTGTAGAACAAATATTTGCCACCAGTCAATTGGTTGCGCTGACCAGGATATGGGATCAGATCCCACAAGAGCATCTCTTGAACCAGCCTAAACTCTGTGTGATTTTCAGTTGGGCATGGTTGGCGACTGGCCATCCGGATGAAGCCGAAAACTGTTTGAAGCTTGTGGAAAGATCATTTGGCGCAGAAGTGAGAGACTTGTCCACCGAAAATGAGACGGGTGATGATTTATCCCCTGAAGCCCTTGGTGCGTTAGTTGAAGTTGCCGTCATTCGAGCTCAAATAGCAATTGTCCAGGGCGATTTCGAAGGTGCACTCAAATTGTCCCAGTTGGTTCATCCATTAATGGACGATGAAAATGGTGTATACCTCTACAACCATCCAGAGGCTTTGATGACGGTGGTTAATTTTAATTCGGGATTGGCGCATGAATTTAGGGGAGAACTTGAGGCAGCAGAAAATG
>JAGLGG010000365.1 GCA_023144145.1 Anaerolineales bacterium
TGGGGCATGAGATGTTTGTTAGTGACGAGATGGGAATCCTTCTCGAAGAGTTAAAACCAATCGCCGAAACGCTAGATCCAGATTCTGACCAAGCTCGGCTGGTTATTCAAGTCGCGAAAGAATACGAGAAACAGCGCAAAGTCCCCAGTGAATGGGTGGCTAATTTTTCGCGCACGACATCCCTGGCACAGCAAAATTGGCAATCGGCACGAGAGCAATCTAATTTCGAAAAATTCCGTCCTGATCTCGAGCAGGTTATTGATCTAAAGAAGCAATACACTGAGTACTTCAAACCCTACGATCATATCTACGATCCACTACTTGATGATTTCGAACCCGGAATGAAAACGGCTGATGTGAAACGGGTGTTTGATGAACTGCAACCACTACAAGTAGAATTAATCCAAGCGATATCTGAAAGCTCACATCCCGTTGATAACTCCCTCCTCAACCAGTATTTCGACGAACAGAAGCAGTGGGAATTTGGGGAAGAAGTTATCAAGGATTTTGGTTATGATTTTGAAAGGGGTAGGCAGGACAGATCTGCACATCCATTTACAACGAGTTTTGGGATCGGTGATGTTCGCATCACAACTCGAGTGAATCCCAATGTTTTCAACACAGCACTCTTCGGAACACTGCATGAAGCCGGTCATGGCATGTACGAGCAAGGGATTAGCCCGACGCTTTCACGCACGCCAATCGCAGATGGCGCCTCCCTTGGCTTACACGAATCTCAATCCAGGATGTGGGAAAACCTCGTTGGTCGAAGTCGCCCATTCTGGATTGGCTACTATCCCAAACTACAAGAATATTTCCCCGCCCAACTTGAAAATGTGAAGCTGGAAGATTTTTACCGCGCAATTAACAAAGTTGAAAAATCGCTTATTCGTGTTGAGGCCGACGAAGCGACTTACAACCTGCACATCATGCTGCGATTTGAAATCGAACTTGGACTGATGGATGGAAAACTTTCTATTGAAGATTTGCCCGACATATGGAACTCTAAGATGGAAGAATATTTGGGGGTAACGCCTCCGAATGACGCCGAAGGCGTGCTCCAGGATATCCATTGGTCAGTTGGCATCTTGGGCTATTTTTCAACTTACAGCCTTGGGAACTTAATTACATCCATGCTTTGGGAAAAGATAAACGAGGATATCCCCGATCTTGAATCACAGATCGAAGCATCAAAATTCGATGTTTTGCTCTCCTGGCTGAGGGAAAACATCCACGTCCACGGATCAAAATACGAACCTGTTGATTTGGTAAAAAGAGTGACAGGATCGGATCTTACGGCTGAGCCATATATCAAGTATTTGAACACAAAATTTGGTGAGATCTATAAATTGTAAGTTACGAAATCTATTGCGTTGATCCGGGGCAGTTCCGGATCACGCCTCCAAACCGAGGTCAGAATGAATTTGTCTGAAATTCACAGTCGATTGGCAATCTCAATAATGCTTTTCGCTGGATTAGCCACAATTTGGGGATTGGTTTCCTACATCCGTGGAAAAGGGATGGGAGGGCAATTTTGGGGCATCCTCGCAATTGGAGAATTTCTTTTTATCCTACAGATCGTATTCGGCATCGTCCTTTGGCTCGGTGGAGCACGACCCGTGCGCGATGTGCATCTGATTTACGGGGCAGTTACGGTGCTAGCCATTCCTGGATATTTTGCGATCAGCAAAGGAAGGGATGACCGTACTGCCACACTTGCCTATACATTGATTTGCATATTCCTTGTCGGGGTCAGTGCCAGAGCTGCACTAACTGGTGGTGCATAACATCCGTCTTACCTAACTCCTGCCATTTCGAGGTTTCGGAGCGGAATATAACATGCGTCCGATCAGTCAATCAATCGTGGCCCTGTAGGGGGATAAAACTCTGCCATAATCGATGGGAGCAGGCTTGAGCAGTATGAATATTGGCGAGGAAATTTCCATGCACGTTGCAGCGATGCACCAGTTTGCAGAGGATGTTGTACCTAACTTCCAGGCTGAGCCATGAAACTGATGATTTGTTTCGCCTCTGCAATCACCGTTCTCCTGGGTGCATGCACTCAGCTAACCCCCACACCAACAGCAACCGCATCCCCCACAGAAACCATCATTCCTCCAAGCCCAACTAGCGCGATAGGCACGCCGCTTCCCTTCACAACTTCTACACCCGCGATAGTTATTGAAAACCCTTTGCCTGATGCAACAGCAACTGCAAGCCCCCCTCTGATTCCACTCACAATTGAGAAAGTATCCATTCTTCGCCCATCCGATGGCTCGATCGTGACCAGCCCCCTGCGCGTTTCGGGACAAGCTGGTCCATCCTACCTAGACCGTATTGAGTTTCGCTTAATAGGTGAGGATGGAGGCGTTATCGTCAGCCACTTCGATTACGTTCTCGGCCTGCCCGGAAATCTTGGCCCCTACAATACGGAATTTGAATTCACAACATCCTACTTGGCTGAATCCGCAAGATTATGTGTCATCAACTTCGATCCGATCGATGGAAAAATGAACCACCTCACTTCTGTTGACCTGACTCTCCTATCCGTTGGCAATCCACGAACTCACTACACCATTCAGGGCCCGGAGAAACTAAAAATAAAATCGTTGCGCGAAAACGAGATTATCGATGGAGGCACATTCCTTGTGACCGGTGTGGGGTGGCCGAATACGGACCAAGCTCTTCATTTTGAAGTTACCAACTCTGCTGAAGAGCTGATTGACTCAGGAGTTTTCAAATTCAACCCTCATGAGATAAGTGTTGCCTCAGCTTTTGAGATTGAGGTCACTGTCGAAGTTGAAACTTTTCAGAGAGTACGCATCGCGATCTACGAAGAGAGCGATTCAATTCCAGGAATGCTCCATTACGCGAGTATCCTCGTTCGAGTTCGACCATAACCAAAGGGGCTGTCCCAAAAGGTTATCCATCATCCATTAAGATCTCAGAAACAGGTTTTTCAAGGGCTGACGGTAATTGAATCCCCAGGTGTAGGGGCGACTGGCCAGTCGCCCTTACTCTGGCTTCGGTAAAATCAAATGACATCTAAATGGACCTTTTTAGACAGCCCAGAATTGTATTGCTGTAATCACACTTACTGGTTTCATCTTTCATTCCCACAATAATCTAAAAAGGCCTCTATCAAGACGGATTTAAAGAGACGGTCTTCCGGGTGATATAATCCTCTCCTTGGAGTTGGAAAGCATGGATGCATTCCGTCAAGCGCAGCGGCGAGAGTTGATTCCTGTTCCCTCAGCAAAGCAAATGATCGT
>JAGLGG010000366.1 GCA_023144145.1 Anaerolineales bacterium
AAGGTTTTTCGAATATATTGGATGTTTCGACTTAACGGAGGATGTGCGTTCCCTGTGGGAGAGGACAGCAGTCCTATTTGAATTCCCTGTATAAGGGAGGTATTTTAATAGTGGACGCAGGCGAGAGAGCGTGAATTATGGGACGGATTCCCTTTGACATTTTCGTTCAAAGCCTAATCGCCGGATTTGCGGTTATCGCCACCCCGGCGGGAATCGCATTTGTTGGATTGGTTGTTATCCTGGGCTTGATAGGGATCATGCTGCACTCTAGAGTGCCAGGGTACCTTGCTGCTTTTTTAACACTCGGTGTTTTTCTTCTCAATCTCCATATGCTCGCGATTTTTCCCCTTGACAATGTATCTCGCACTCTGATATCGATGACAGTACTATCCAGCAATCCGATGCAAACCAAGCTACTCGGGCTTGTCGGAAAGGTTTTTTATAATTTTGGTTTTCTCCTCATGCCCTTCGTCTTGAGTATCGTTGGCATGGAGCTTGTGGTGAGACCTCCGAAGAAGGGGGATGAAGGTCCATACTCCAATTGATCGTCGTTCCGCATTTCTCATTCGGTCAGAGGTGTATAAAGTTCCGGGCGGCGATCGCCAAATAGATCAAGCTCGTATTCATCCGGTTTGAAAATTCGTCTTTTCTCAAGACTTCGCTGCGGGTCGATTTTTGCTAGAAGGATTTCTTCTGACTCGCTGCTTCCTTCAGCAAGCAATTCCCCATTAGGTCCTGTAATTACACTCCTTCCAAGATATCGGGTCCCACGCTCCTCTCCGACACGGTTTGCTGCAACCAAGTAGATACTGTTTTCGGCGCTCCTTGCTTGGGCCATAAATTCGGGGTAGAGGCTGGCCGCAGAAGGCCATGCTGTGGAGACAAGAATTATCTGGGCGCCCTTTAGGGCTAAAACACGGATTGGCTCAGGAAACCGAAGGTCATAACAAATCAACATTCCAATGCTTCCAACATTGGTTCCAAAGGGGCCTGACAATGACCCGGCTTGCGCAAGATATCGATCAACACCCAATAGGGGTAAATGCGTTTTTCGGTAACAACCAATCAAGCCTTCGGGTCCAATAAGTACCGAAGAATTAAATAGGAGGTTTTGTTGAAATTTCTCGATCAATCCCAGCGCAACATATATATCTCTCTCCCGACATAGCTCAACGAGCCTATGAGTAACAGGCCCTGGGATGGGTTGAGCAAATTCATCCGCCTCTTCAGCACTCAATGCGTAACCAGTCACGGCGCATTCGGGGAAGACCATCACCCGCGCCCCCAAATCCGCTGCTTCATTGGCCAATCGAACAATTTTCTTCAGGTTTTTATCCGGTTTCAGAAGGGTGAGATCCATTTGAATTGCTGCGAAGGTATACATACGTCACTCCTGTAACAAATTGAGATGGTCCCAGTGCGATTTACATTAAGCTGAATTTTCTTGCCCAAGGTTTTTGTAGTCTAATCACAGGTATGGAACTACGAAGGTTCACAATACGATCAATC
>JAGLGG010000367.1 GCA_023144145.1 Anaerolineales bacterium
TTCCACACCTCGAACACATCGCTAGGATGTACAGATCTGGAAAACGTTCCCTCACGCCTGCTAGAAATGTATTCGCATCCCCATTAAGAAGTTCCCAATCGATAATAAGTAGGTTGGGACGCGTTCTTTCCAATGCGCTTACTAAGTATTCAATCTCATCAACCTCACCAACAACTCGCATATTGTGTTCATGTTCCAACGCAAACCTTAAGGCTGATCGTACAATTTCTTGATCATCCACTATGAATATTTTCATTCTCAAACCTCGGAGATTTTCCTCATATCATTTAGGCTAAAATATCACCGAACCTAGGGTAAGCTAAATCTCAGAGAATTCCACCCGACGGCTGGGGTGTATCGAATTTGGATAGTTGGGGGGTTCAGGAACTGGCCATCTGACCAGGTGAAATTGCGGGGGTGAAGTGTGGCCAGAATTTGGTATGGGGATCGTGCAATAGCGAGACTTTGATTATGGACGGTGTTTTAACAGTTTGCGCTGTCGGAGAATTTATTTGCAGGTTGTATACGTAGGGTTATCTTTTCCTTTCTCGATTGAATTTGATGCGAAATACGACAGAAATTCAATATTGCATTTCTTTCATATCAATCGATCAAATTATTTTGTAGGGCAAGTGCGACGGCTTCTGTTCGACTGGAGGCTCCCAGCTTGGATAAGATACTGCTCACGTGAAATTTAATCGTCGAACGACTCACGACGAGCCGCTCCGCAATATCCGGGTTGTTCAAGCCCTCGATCATCAGGGTAAGCACTTCCCGCTCTCTCTTGGTCAGGTCAAATCCGAGGTCGGGAGGTTTTGTCGTAGCATGGATAAGGGCTTGTGTAGCCTCAGGAGCAAGTGTAGGTTGACCGGCTTTCGCAGCCCGGATCGCATCCGCGAGTTCATCAGCAGTGACATTTTTTAGTAAGTATCCGATGGCACCGGCTTTCAACACACCATGTACCAATTCGTCCTCTTTATAACTTGTAAGCGCGACGACCTGCGTTTCCGGATACTTTTCGCGAATGATCGTAGTCGCTTCCGCGCCGTTCATTTCGGGCATCATAAGGTCCATCAGCACGACATCCGGATTTAACTCGCCACATAGACGAACGGCTTCCGCCCCGCCACCTGCCTCTCCAACCAATTCCAAATCATCAAACGCAAGAAGGAAAGCGCCTAACCCACTTCGGACGACGGCGTGGTCATCAACGAGAAGTACTCGAATCGGCTCATTATTTGACATAATTTTCTATCCTCGGGCTAAACTTGGTAATAAATACAGATCACTTCGGATTGTTGATCGATCGATTTGAAGTTTATACCTCCCCCCACACAACCTCAACTGAAGATCCTTGACCCACTTCGCTATTGATTTCGAGGTGGGCGTCTATTGTTGATGCGCGTTCGCGCATGATCCTAACGCCTAAGCTTTCCACAGGAATATTAGTCATGTCGAAACCGCGCCCATCATCGGAAACACGCAGTCGGCTTTGTGTTTGGTCACAGATCAAGGTGACCGTAGCTTGGTTTGCGCCAGCATGCTTGGCTACATTGTTGAGGGCCTCTTGCGCGATGCGGTAGAAGGCGATTTTTATCGAGGGGGGCAGATCACATTCACCAGAAATTTCAAGGGTCACAGGGATACGTGATCGACCTGTAATGGACTCGGTTAACTGTCGAAGGAGATCACCCAGGTCAGCTTCGGCGAGTGACGCTGGACGGAGTTCTAATAGTAAGGTTCGCATCTCAGCCAAAGCCCCGCGTGTTAGCTCGCGTAGCTCCTCTAAGCGTCGCTCGCCTTCCTCTTGGTTTTGGTCCCAGATCCTCGGCAATACTTCCGCAATTAGGCTTGCAGAAAAAAGTGTTTGCGTAACTGCATCATGCAGATCCCTAGCTAACCGGCTTCTATCCTCCACAACGGCCAATTCTTGCGCTTGCTCGTAAAGTTGCGCGTTCTGAATGGCAGAAGCTGCTCTTTGTGCGAGGGCAATAAATAGTTTTTGCTCATCAATTCCAAATCCGCGCGGTTCACAGTAATCAGCACTGAAGACTCCGAATACCTGTTCGCCGATTTTAATTGGTACTTGCATGAAGGAGCGGATCCCCTCAGGATCCGTTATGCTACTGATAACCCTCGGATCCTTGCGAGTATCCTCAACGATGACCGGCTCTCCCGTGGTGGCGACACGACCAACATTCCCCTCTCCTGGTTTGAAGGCCATCTTCGCCATAGTCTCGGGGCTGAACCCTTGAGCAACCCTTAGGACCAACATCTCGTGCTGCTCGTCCCATACCATAAGCGAACTTTTGTCAGCTTTGAGGATATCAACGGCAATTCCAACTAGCACTTCCAACAATTCTTCCAGGTCTAGATGGCGGTGAAGTTCAGCATCCGCGCGGTAAAGGGCTTCCAACTCCTTCGTCCGCCGTTCGATTTGAGAAGTTCTCTCATCGATCAATCTTTCGAGTTCTTTGCTCCGCGCCTCGATTTTCTTAGTCCGATCTCGGACCCTGTAAACGAAGCTGCCAATAACTACAAGAGCGAGTATTGCTCTAAACCACCAAGTTGCCCATACAGGTGGTTTGATGGTGATATTGATAGCAAGCCCTTCCTCGTTCCAAATACCATCATTATTCGAACCTTTTACACGAAAGACATAATCCCCGTACCTTAAATTGGGATAGTCAGCATGGTGGCGGGCTCCTGCATCCACCCAATCTTGGTCTAGCCCCTCCATCATATATGCGTATTGGTTCAAACTTGGTGCGGTGTAATCAAGAGCTGCGAAGTCAAAAGAAAGAAAATTTTCTTTATAGGAGAGTTCTATTTCAATAGGTTCTGAAATTGAGGTTTGATACGTTTCATTAAGAATCTTAATTTCCGTTATTACGATGGGTGGGATGAAAGTATTAGCCTTGATCTGCTCTGGGAAGAAGGCATTGAAACCTCGGATTCCTCCGAAGAACATCTCACCATTCACACCCGTAGAGTGAGCGCCTACATTGAACTCATTGTCCTGTAGTCCGTCGCTTACTTCATAATTGCTGAAGGTTTCTGATAGTGGATCGAATTTGGCGACACCCCGATTAGTGCTCATCCACAGAAACCCTTCCGAGTCGACCTCGATGCCGTAAATCACGTTATTTGGCAAACCATTCTTCTCTGTGAAATGGGTAAAGGATTGTGAATCAGGATTATATCGATCGAGCCCGCCGCCCCATGTGCCGATCCAGATGGTGCCGTTCAAATCCTCGTTTATGGCAAAGATTGCATCATTGTTAAGGCTTTGCGGATCATCGGGATCATTTGCGAAACATTTGGACGTCTCGTTGACTTCATCCAGCAGGTAAAGACCCCCAAGAGTACCCGCCCAAATCCTTTTGGCGCTATCTTGGTAAAGAGACCACACTCGATCATCACAGATGCTGTTGGTGGTTAAAGGATCGTGTTGATAGCGCTGGAATGTATTGGTTGACGGATCCCATCGCACCAGACCCGCACTCCGGGTTCCAATCCAAAGGTTTCCCGCTGCGTCCTCCAAAAGTACAGTTACCCGGTTCTCACTCAAGCTGTTTTCGTCGTCGGGGTCATGCTGGTAGTGAGTGAAGGTTTGTGTATTGGGGTTAAATTTGTTGAGACCATTGGAAGTTCCTATCCAGAGAGTCCCTTCTTGATCTTCTAATAATGCG
>JAGLGG010000368.1 GCA_023144145.1 Anaerolineales bacterium
CGGCATCGTCAACATCCTGGCGCCATTCCATGAGCTTCCTGAGCCAAAGGATCTTCTGTTCATAGGCGTCGTCTCTTCGATGGCCCTCCTTATAGCGCCAATGTGCGGCAATCCCATATTCCGCATTTTCGTGCATTTCTGGTGTACGAATCTGCACCTCGAGAGTCTTTCCATCATCATAAATTACGGCGGTATGCAGCGACTGGTAAAGATTGTCTTTGGGGGTAGCAATATAATCATCGAACGCCCCAGGAATTGGTTTCCAAGTATTATGGATCACACCAAGTGCCAGGTAACACTGATGGTCTGAGGCAACCACTATCCTCACACCACGGACGTCATAAACCATCTCGAAAGGCACCTCTTTCCTCTCCATCTTTTTATGAATGGAATAGAGATGTTTTGAGCGGCCTTCAACATCGGCTTTGATTCCGTCATCCTCAAGAAGTTTTTTAAGTTTCACAGTGATTGAACGCATAGTCGTTTCGCGATCAACTCGTCGTTCATCGATGAATTCAGCAATCTCTTTGTACTTATCGGGAAAGGCATAGCGGAAAGCGAGGTCTTCCAATTCCCACTTCACTTGCCAAATTCCAAGTCGGTTCGCTAATGGTGCGTATATTTCCAACGTTTCATTAGCTATGCGACTTCGCTTTTCAATGGGAAGATGCGCAAGGGTGCGCATATTATGAAGCCGATCTGCAAGCTTGATAAGAACAACTCGAACGTCATCCCCCATCGCGAGGAATGTTTTCCTTAAATTCTCTTTAGCCAATTTTATTCTTGCAGAACTCTCACCTCGCTCAGTACCCTCATAGTGGCTCACCCGAGGTAGCTGCTCTAGCTTCGTAACCCCGGCGACAAGAGTTTCAACTTCATCGCCAAAATCCCGCCTTATATCTTCAGTTGTTAAAGCCGAGTCTTCTACACTGTCATGAAGTAAGCCGGCTGCAATAGTCGATACTGGCATCCCCAATTCCACCAGGATTGAAGCAACGGCAAGACAATGCTGAATATATGGTTCACCCGATGCTCGAACTTGGTCACGATGAGCTTCTTCAGCGACTCGATAGGCGCGTTCAATTAAGTCTTTATCTACAGGCGATACTTTACCTGGGAAACTTGATATCAATTTAGTAAGATCCATATTTCTTCTCAGATACAGTATATTCCCAGCATCTATTGCTATCAAGGGGGGTACTCGAAAATTACGACCGCAGTGCAGAAAGTAAAACTCTGCGTTGTTCCAGCCCCTAATTTCTAAATATTAACAAACTTAGCATTAGAAAAGTATCATTGATTTAAATGAATCAGAGCAGGAAAATAACTTTTCCCACTCTCATAAAAAATATTACGCCTGAATCGACGATGATCAAGGACTAGGAGGCACTAAACTTCCAAGACTCGGCGGATCAGGTACTCGGTCTAGCCAATTCTTGTTTATCTCGATCGCGGATAGCAAATGGATATCAATCAGCCAATTATTATATTCAGTTTGAACCGCGAGCTGGTGGCTGTACTCGTCTAGCTCACGATTTTCTCGACCGACAACCTCCAGTACATGCCATCCGAAACTGGTTTCCACTGGATCAGGTATCAAGCCAATTTCAGCATTGAAAACAGCATCTTCGAACGTCTGAACCATAAAACCTCGAGGGAACCAGCCCAGGTCACCGCCCCTCTCTTTATTGGTCTCGTCCTTAGAGTACTCGATGGCTAAATCCTCGAAACTCTCTTCATCTGCTAGGCGCTGGAGGACCTCTAATGCGGTCTCTTCATCATCAACAAGGATGTGTCGCGCATTGACGTGTTCTTGATCTCTAGGTACTTCGTCCTCGAAAAACTCGAAGAGTTTCCGGCGATAGAGTTGGGCTTGAAATTGGCCTCGGAAATCTTCCTCGGTAACGTTGAATTGGGTATCCAGTCCATCAAGGGTCAGATCGAAATTTTCCAAGTATGCTTCTTCTGTATACTCGGTTGCAGTTGGAATAGGCGTGTATGTTGCTGTGGCGGTAGGACTCGGCCCGGGAGTGTTGGTGGGAGAGTCGGTAGGCGTGGGTCCTTCAGTTACAGTTGGGGTTATTGATGCAAGTGCTAGTGCCGTAGGATTTGGCGTGAAGGTTGGGAAAGGAGTTGGTGTGCCATCAGGATAAAATCCAAAGGCCTCTGCGATGGCATCGTCAATTTCATCTTCGGTGATCGTCTCCCCACGGCGCTCAACTTCCTGCCGGATCAGCGCATCATCGATCATCTGATTAAGCACATTTTGACCGAGCGTTTCAACATCCGCTAGTCGAGCTGGAAGTTGGTCAACCGTATCACTAAATATTGCTTGATTGATCATCTCAGCTTGTGCCAACCGGATTCGACCTCGAAATTCACCAGTAGGTAATTTTTCACCATTCACTGTCGCAACAGGAGTGATCAGATTACCAAGCACTCCATAAATTAGTAATCCGGAGACCACTATCGTGACTGCGAGAGCAGCGCCCAATATCACATTTCTTTGCCTGCGCTCGTGTTCTGCTCTGGCGACATGTTTTCTAGTGACTTTTGGAGCAGCAGCCCTCTTAACCATTTATATTATCTCCTAGTTCCGAAGCAACGGGCATCTCCCAAGGAAGGGAATTCCGCCCGGGCAGTTTGGAGGGACCTTGTTTATCTGTAACGCTCAGCTGCGAATGGAAGCAATGCCATATGACGAGCACGCTTAATCGCCCGCGCTACTTTTCTCTGATGTCTTGCACATGCCCCAGTTTCCCGCCGAGGTCGAATCTTTCCCCCCTCTGAAACATATCGACGTAGAACATCGATTTTCTTGTATTCGATAATAATTGTCTTGTCGGCGCAAAACTGACAGATCCGTGGTCTTCGTGTATACCGACGGCCTCCGCCTCTCCGGCGCTGTTGGGGCCGTCCACCAGTTTGGCGTTGCTGTGGCCGTGCACCAGTTTGGCGCTGTGGGGGTCTTGGACTAGCCTGGCTCAGTTGAGGCCGTTCGCTAGCCTGGCTCTGTTTCGGTTGTTCACTAGCCTGGCTCTCTTTCG
>JAGLGG010000369.1 GCA_023144145.1 Anaerolineales bacterium
ACCGTTTTCGGATCAAGCATCAAGATGTTCATCGAGAGCCAAACGCTGCAGAAGGAGAGTTTGGCTTTGTTCTCATGTGCGGGTTCGGCACAGGGAACAACCTCCCAATCGTTCTGTTTGAAGAGTGTCTTCATTTCTTCAGACAGCGGAACGCGTTTCCGATTGCTCAAAACCAGTCCAGGGCGTAGGGCTACAAAGGTAGCATCGATGTGCATGGGTTCTGGCTCCAGAAAGGTCACTTCATGGACTCTGTGCTCAGGAAAATGGCGCTGCATCCAGTCGATTCCAGCTGCATTGGTGACCGTAGAGCGTTGTACGAATAGATCTTTCCCGCACCGGCTGACATCCGCAGCATCAAAAAGTGGTTCTGCTTCGGTAAGACCCCATTCCTTGTTGTAGGTGTGCTGCATTTTTGCTTCTTCATCTTTGGATTCATTGTTGATCCAAAAATCCTTGTGGTAGCTCTGATCAATTAATCGAGGTTTAGGCGCAGCTTCCCAACGGAAATTGGGATCTTCCTTATAATACTGCTCCAAAAGAGGGCGATAGGCCAGATACTCAAACCAACGGCTGCGTTGCGACATTGTTGTTTCCAGGATCTCGTTTCCAACGGTGAGCAGTACATCCCTCGGTGGCATCACCCCGAACATGGATTCCTGGACCCAGTCTGGAGTTTGGACTTTCTGGCTGAAGTCTAAGGGAGTTGGTCGATCAACTCGAACACCTCGATCTTCGAGCATTTTGGCGAAGTTATCTAACTGCTCGTTGGCCTTCTCTTCCATTTCCTTGGGAAGCGGACCATAGGTCCCCATCGGAAAGTCATATTGAGGCCAATTTCTAACACATGCCGGTTCAGGAGCCTGAACCATGGTGCCGTCAGCTCGTCCCACAATCACATGCTTCAGCGGATCCCATTCATTCCATGAATTAACTACAGTTTTCGTTTTCTCTTCGGGCATTTCCTACTCCTATGATGTTTATCTGTGTGACAATAGAAACAAATCAGCCCAGTCAAAGGATGCTATGTGACGTGCTTTCGACCCCGGTCAACTTGATTCAATCGTCGATCTGGGAATGCACTTAACCGGCGTTCGCCTCTGAACCTATTATTCTTTATTTGAGAGGGTTCGATCAAGTCCCAATCGGCTCCACCTCGGCGTCCAGATGGACAATCTCAATTCATGAGGTAAAGGGGTTGAAGGGTCAATGGTTCAACAGGTGATTACCATCTCCTCTGGTAATTCCCATTGATGGGGCTCGTTCAAAAGCAACGTAGGTGGGTGTCCCTAATATCTATCCCACATCAGTCAAGATATCAGAGACAGGATTTTCAATGCCTGATGGTGATTAATCCCCAGATGTAGGGGCGACCGGCCGGTCGCCCTTACGAGTGAATTGTTGAATCTCCCTGAATTGATATAGCCTTATCGTGAAGGATTCTTAAGGGTCTGTCCCTAAAGGTCAGCCCGAGGCAAAAATTGCTTGCGACTTTCATCAAACGAAGGAATCCACCAACCAGAATTCTTTATACAATGTAACGGCAATTCAAGCCAACCGGAAGTTCGCCAATTGCCCCTCCCAACAAGCAAAATTCCGATCTTCGATTGAGCGATCAAATGAGCCCGCGCCTCATCGCCTCCACTGCGGCACTCGTCCGATCTTGAACATCAAGTTTGTCAAAGATCATTTGCAATTTGCGCTTGATGGAAACTTCGCTCCAATGTAGTCTATTGGCAATTTCCTTATTCGTCAGTCCTTCCGCTACAAGCTTTAAGACATCCAGCTCCTGTTGATCGAAGCCAGACCCCACTCTTGCCCGTTCACGCAATAATTCGGAGAACCGCGTAACCAGTTTATCTACCAATGGGGCACTCAGCAGACGCCGCCCATCAGCAACAGAAGTAATCGCTTCAACCAATTCCTCGTAACTGACAGTTTTGAGCAAGTAGCCCCATGCCCCAGCTTGTAGTGCCTCGAACAGGTATTCCTCTTCCTCATAACTCGTGAGTATGATCACGCGGCTATCTGGAATTTGCAGGTGCAGCATGCGACACACATCAAGGCCGCTTGTGCCAGGCAGGCGGACGTCGAGCAGGATCACTTGCGGCTTCAAGTCATGCGCTTTTTTGACTGCTTCAGGGGCATTTTCAGCGTTGCCCACAACCTGAACCTGATCAGATGCTTCGAGCATACTCTCCAGACCCTGGCGAACGACCTGATGGTCGTCAACGATCAATACCCTAATCGGTGTTGCAAGGCTCATATTCCTCCACTTTCGAACTACCCATATTGGAAATGATAACGATTAAGAACTCAACTGCTGCTCTACTATGCTTGTACTCTCGGCCTTAGAGAACTCTTTTGGGATGTGGGCCATAATTTTGGTCCCTTGGTCTTTTGATGAATCGATTTGCAAATGCCCTCCCACACTTCGTGCTCGCTCACGCATCCCAATTAAGCCCGCTTGTCTTACTTCTAGCGTTGATTCATTTCTAATCACAAACCCTTTCCCATCATCAACTACAGATACTTCGACAAAATCATCTGAAAACATAATGCTCACATCCACTTTAGATGCATTGGCATGCTTGAAAACATTATTAAGTGATTCCTGAATGATGCGATAGGCAGCTGTTTCCGCCTGCTCTGAGAAGCGGTGCGGATTTCCAATTATATGTACTTTCGGACGGTAACCTGCCACTCGACCACACTCTTCAGCCAATTGCTCTACTGCTGGGGCAAGCCCTGCTAAATCCAGGGTCAGAGGCCGCAAATTAAATATTACCCGGCGTAATTCGGCAATCGTTTCCTGGATCAAGCCTCTAACGCCCTCTAACTTTCTCTGTACCCCATCAGAGATTTTTGTGTTTTGAGCCATGACCGCTTGGATTTCATATAGACTCCCAACCATGGATTGCACCACACCGTCATGCATATCAGCCGCAATTCGAGCTCTCTCGTTTTCCTGGACCTGAACCATGTTCGAGAGTGCGCGTTCTAGCTCAAAACCTTCTGCAGCTAATTCCTCTTGTGCCCGGGTAAGCTCATCGAGCTGGTTCACAGCAATCTCATAAAGATTCACTTTTTCCAAGGCCGCCCCCGCCTGATTGGCGAAGGTCTCAAGAAGTTGTCCATCACGAGGCGTGAAATGTCTAGTTGAGTCATTACTCAAAATAATAATGCTTCCTCGCGATTTCCCCTTAACCGTAAGAGGAGCACCTAGTGTTGACCTGAATTGAAATTGTTCGATTTCAGGAATGCGATATGGGTACTTTCTGTAATCATCAATAAAAATTACTCGACCACTATTTGCAACCTGGCTAGAGAAACTATCTTGGACTCCGAATTCCCGTCCAGGAAAAGCGATGGGCATATTGCAAGCTGCAACATCATGAAACACTTTGTTCTCAGAATCCCATAATCCGATTAACCCAGCATCTGCTCTCATGAGCGCTACTGCTTCCTCAACAATACCTCTCAATATTTGCTCCTGGTTTATATCTGACGCAATGAGTTGGCCGATCCTGTTCAAGGCTTGAATCTCAAAGAGGCTTTGCTCGATCTCATCCAAAGCAACAGAGATAGTCTCATCCCAGGGTGGAGAGGTGCTTAATAATCCAAAGAATGGCCGGTCATCTTGGTAAATCCCCGCTAATGATCTGGCGCGCCGCGAAATGAGAGAAAGGGGTCGTGTGACCCACCAATTGAGCGCCACGCCCACCAGGAAGGAGAAAAACCCGAAGAGTAAGCCCAACCAGAATTCATCGCCTCCTAATGCGATGTATATAACTATTGGCAGTACCGTAATGAGCGATGCAAGACCAAGTTTGGCGCGAAAGGACAACCGTATTCTTCGCTGTGTATCTCCAGCGATAAAATCATCAATTGATTCGAAGCGTCGCACTGTCTCTTGATCTACATCTTTAGATCGGTCATCCATAACGTTCATCTCAACCTACTAGTGTTCCGTCCAACGCGATTGTTTAGACAGGATTGCTAATGGACGGAACACTTTAAACTTTGTCAAGAATATAGTAACCAGGTTTATGAATGGCAACTTCATCCTTGACAAAGCACTGGTCCTTGAGAAATTGCCTATTTCACCAAATGCTCGCATATTATGCACGCATAGTATGCGCCTATGCCCGTCAGGTAATCTACATGGAAATATGTATTATAAGTCGGGCTTCGAGTAGCGAGACCTGTAATTTGTCAGGTTTTTATAATATCCCAAATATAATCCGCCTTGCTAGAATTATGATACCAACTAGTCGTTGACTTGCACGACAAGCATATGTCAAAATCGCTGTAAGAGTATAACCTCCATTAGTTTCAGTTCTCTGTGGACAAAACGCAAGGGTAAACTGGTGCGCTGGACCAGTATAGCTTCCCCAATGGAAATTTGTTCTGTCCAATCAATCAAGCCAACTTTGTCCCAGTGGGATTCTAGTTGAAGGGAGAAAAATAAGACGTGCACCGA
>JAGLGG010000037.1 GCA_023144145.1 Anaerolineales bacterium
GCGATTGAGGCGATCCAATCGCCAGATTGGACAGTGTAATTTGTTCCTCCAGCAAGAGGGGTCGCCCCTGGTTCAGGTGTGCCGCCAGTACTGGCCGGGATGATTAATTCTTGTCCCACGGATAAGTCATAAGGGTACTGCAAGTTATTCGCAGCGATCAGTGCATCAGGGTCGATACCAAATTTTCTGGCGATAGAATAAATCCACTCACCTGGTTGCACAATATAGGTCTGAGTCTGACCAACTAGTGGAGTGGGGGTGTCAATCACTACTAAGGGTGTCTCAGTTGGACCTGCAGGTGTGTCGGTTGCAACAATCGTTGGTATCTCTGTTGGTAGATCGATGTCTGGTTCGGGTGATTGGGTGAGAATCGCATCTTGTAATGCGTCCATAGTGGCGCGCTGATTTATTTCATCAATTGTTAAGCTCCCAGGATCTGTCGCAGCCGGTGCGGTAGAGGCAGAGCGAGTGCATCCAATGATGATCAGCGCAATGAGAAAGAGAAGTCCAAATACCAGCGATTTTTTGTATGAGGTCCCCATGGGCCCCTCCTATGAGTTCATGCTATGTTTCGTTCCGCAGGTGATCGGAAGATGTAAATTCCCTGGCTTATGCTTAATTCCTTAAGTGTTAACCACTACCTTCAATATTATGTGTTTCGCGGATAGTAGCACAAGCGTTTGGGAGCGTCAAGAATGACAACAGTCCCAAGAGTAGAGGTGCAAGATCAGTGCCACACTTGTGCAGCGTTCATGTGCAGAGACAAAGCTTTGTGTATGGGTCGCCTTGAGGGTCATTTAATCTGCCAAAAAAAAGAAGGGCCCGAGAGGAGTTGCTCTCAGGCCATCACAACCAGCGGATATGTTTATGAATTTCAAGCGGCGAATGCAGGGCGGAATTTATAGCCGTAAATGAGCATCCCTTGATCGCCATCGGAGCGAAGTTTCCGTGTAACCATCTCAACTGGCGTCCCAATTTCCACAGGTTTATCACCTAAGTCAGTCAATTGTGCAGTTACTAAGGGGCCTTCATCCAGTTGTACAATTGCCACAGTGTAGGGGACGCTCTCTTCAAAACCCGCAGGGGCTTGGCTGACTGTCGTGAATGAATAAACAGATCCCTTACCGCTGAATTCGAATAAATCGCGGGCATCCTCACCGCAGTCTGGACAAATATCCCTAGGCGGAAAGAGTTTATGTTCACAATGTGGACATACCTCGCCTACAAGACTGTAACGCTGTTTGTTTAGTCGCCAGTGACGTGAAACTTCCATAGATAACCTCGAATATACCTTTATAACCTCACAAATTTTATGGCGATTTGACTATCAAGAACTATCAACAATGCTAATTATGGCCCAAATTTCAGAATCAAGCCTCTGAAATGCCCAGACTTAACCATCGGACGCGAAAATATGCGTTGCAACCGTTGATCCCATCCCTCCGAGACACTGAGACATGCCAATTTGGGCGTTCGGGACCTGGTTTTCTTGTGCCTCACCCTGTAGCTGACGAACAACTTCAATGGCTTGGAAAACGCCTGTAGCTCCACCAATATCGCCTCGGGCTTTTGATCCACCGAATGTTGATATGGGAATTTCCCCCTGCAATTGAATGTCGCCGTTCTGCGCCAACTTCCAGCCTTTTCCCCGCTCAGCAAAACCAGCGGCCTCGAGTGAAAGAGCTGCGAGAATGCTGAATTGATCATGAAGTTCGAAGAAATCAATCTGCTCAATCCCAATGCCGGCCATATTCAGCGAATTTTCGACACTTTGTTTTGCTGCGCGAAAATTCAGAGGATCGGGGCGATCGTGGATCGCAAGTGTAGAAGTCGTTAGAGCGGAAGCGGCAATTCGGATGCAGGGATGTTGGGAATTGTTCGAGAGAAGCTCCCTGCGAGTGAGCAAAATGGAAGCTGCTCCATCAGCTAAGGGAGCAGCGTCAAACATATTTACAGGATCGCTGATCATCGGCGCATTATGATATTGCTTCAGTCCAATTGCTCGCCGAAACATGGCGTTGGGATTCGTCACGGCATTTGTATGAGCGTTAATGCTGAACCCCGAGAGAGCATCATCTGGAGCATTATGCTCGTGTAGATAGCGGCGCATAAGCATTGCAGCTTGAGTTGTAGGAGTGATCCCCTGGATACCTTCATAATCAGCATCAGTCCCTGTCGCCAATGCCGAATCAACGAGTGGACCAACCTTATCGGTAACTTTTTCAATGCCCACGACTAAAACGGACTCTACGCTCCCGGACTTCAACGCCAGAAATGCCTGACGAATCGCCGCACCACCAGATGCACCGGCGGCTTCGATGGCAACCGCTTCGATGCCCCGCAACCCAGCAAAATCTGCTATTAACGTCCCTAAATGTGCTTGAGCTGACAATGACGCGGCGAGCATATTGGCGACAAAAAGGGCTTGTGGACGAAGTGTTGGAGCGCCTTGACGTGCCTCTGTGATCGAACGTAATGCTAACTCTCGCAGAGAAATGTCCCAATACTCTCCTACCGGGGTCATTCCGACCCCTGCGACTACGACATCATCTTCGGAAGGTCTATTGAGAGCCATTATTTTGTAACCAATTTCCCGCGATATCGAGCATACGTTGCGTAATCGATTTCTGTCCTTCGCTTGATGTAGGACTCAGTATCGAGTGCAAGGTTTCGTCGCTGAGGTAGTTGATCCGTTGTGGTCAAAATGAAAGCATCTGATCCTGCGCCGGAACCATAGGAGACAAGGAGAATTCGCTCTCCGGGATCAGCAACATCTAACACCGCTGTAAGACCGACCATCGCAGATCCGGCATAGGTATTTCCGATTCTTGAAACCAACATTCCGTCCTTTATTTGGTCAGCCGTAAAGCCAAGGCTCTTCGCCACACGCTGTGGGAACTTTACATTGGGTTGATGAAAAATGGCATAAGAAAAATCTTCTGGGCTGGAATTGGTAGAGCTCATAATCTTTTCAGCCGCCATTGATATGTGTTTGAAATAAGCTGGTTCTCCAGTAAACCGCTCACCATGCACGGGATATTTTTCGTTTGCTCGTCGGAAGAAATCTGGAGTGTCGGTTGTGAATGAGTACGAAACCTCTATTGAGGCGAGAGATTCTTCCACTGGACCCAAGAGGAAAGCCGCGCCGCCGGCTCCGGCAGTGTATTCCAATGCATCTCCCGGACGCCCTTGTGCAGTATCCATTCCAATTGAGAGAGCGTAGTCTGCCATGCCTGATCCTACAAAACCAATAGCGGCTTGCATGGCTTCTGTGCCAGCCTTACAAGCGAATTCCCAATCCGCTGCCTGTGTGTTCGGGACGGCGCCAATGGCTTCGGCAACAACTGTAGAAGTAGGTTTAACCGCGTAGGGATGTGATTCCGAGCCAACCCAAACTGCTCGAATTGATGAGGCATCAATTGTGGCGCGTGACATCGCATTCCTTGCAGCTTCAATCGACATCGTAATAACATCTTCGTCGAGACCTGCAACAGCTTTTTCACCAGGCGGTCCAACACCCGCAGGATCCTTCCAAATTCTGGCGACCTCACTCGCAGGAAGGCGGTAGCGAGGAATATATGCGCCATATCCTACGATGCCTACGTCTCGAATTGGCTTTAGTAGCCCAGCTTCCGTCATAGCTTATTTCCTTCTTTCCGAACCAACATAGGATCTAGTCCTTTGTCAAGGATAAAGATACCATTCATAAACCGGGTTACTACATCCTTGACAATGTTTAAAGTGTTCCGTCCTTTATCTATCCTTTCTAAAGAATCGCGTTGGACAGAACACTAGTCTTTCGAGATTTTATGCAAAATCGCTTTTGCACGTTCAAACGTAATCTCCCCTTCCGAGGTCATACGATCAGCGATTGTCTTGACCATACTTCCAAGTGCTCCAGCTGCAATCGCAACCTGTCGCGCGTGAAGGCTCATATGACCACGTTGAATACCCTCGGTAGCTAAAGCTCGCAAAGCAGCGAGATTTTGTGCCAAACCTACTGATATTATCACTTCTGCTAATTCTTTGGCAGTTTCAATTCCCATCAATTGAAGTGCAGCTTTTGCTGTCGGGTGAACTCGCGTGGCGCCACCAATCGTTCCAACTGCAAGCGGCATTTCCAGCGTTCCCTCCAAGCTCCCATTTGGACCTACTGACCATTTGCTGAGCGAGGAATATGTTCCACTTCGGGAGGCGTAGGCGTGCGCGCCTGCTTCAACAGCCCGCCAATCATTTCCAGTTGAGATTAGAACGGAATCGACACCGTTCATAATCCCCTTGTTATGTGTTGCCGCGCGATAGGGATCAACTGAAGCAAAAGCCCAAGCCTCGATAATGCCATCCCGAACTTGGGCCCCGCTGTATTCGCCGAAAGCGAGAACCTCCTTTGGGATATTACATTTTGCTCGGGCTAATCGTTGATCAGCAAGATTGCTCAATATTCGAAGGTGCACACGACCTCCAGATAATTGCTCGAGAAGCGGAGTGAGCCTTTCTGCGGCAGTGTTTGCTGCATTTGCGCCCATTGCATCCTTCGTGTCGATAATCAAATGTACGACCAACATTGGGCCAACTGGAGTTTCACGAAAAGGACGGACCTCCAGATCAATGGGGCCTCCACCGAGCTTTACCAATACTGGATCAGCCTTGCTTGCCTCCCCTAGAATTTGATCCTTATTTGTAAGGATAGTAGACTCAGCTTCAGCTAGATCAGGTACATCCAATATCTGAATTTGAGCGATCATGAGAGACTTGCCAGCGGTCGCTTCAAACCCACCCCCCTCACGTACCAATTTTGCCATGAACGACGCGCCTGCGACGACCGAGGGTTCTTCGATGACCATTGGCACCAGAATGTCTACTCCGTTGATTAAGAAGTTCGTCGCAATTCCCAAGGGAAGACTGTAGATCCCGATCACATTTTCGATCATTAGATCTGCCAATTCTGTTGATAGCCCAGCTTCACCACTCAATGCCCTGATGTCTTCTTCACTGACCCCAGAGTGGATCTTCAGCAGGTCAAGACGAGATCCAAGAGTTTCATTGTAGAACCCTGAAATACGAGATGATTTTGATGTCACGAACAGCTCCGTTATCGGGAAAATGAGATCATGTTATTTTGGGTCGCATAGATTGATAAGAATGTGGGATCCTATACCCATCACTTGAGCCTAAGAAGTTAAATAGTCTACCCAAACTGGCAAAAACTATCAGGATGGAATTTCATACAATCTGCCCTGATCCACGAGGATCGAAATATAGCACTATTTGCTCCCTGGAGCCCATCAATTTTAACAGTTTAGGTATATCGTGGAAAACAACTCGGATTGGTATGAATTTACTCTGGATATGGGTTAAGGTAGAATTCTGCATTGAGAGAGTACAAGGAATTTAGCTTCACTATGGAGCGACAAAAATTCGTGACATTGGATCCCAAAAATACTGAATCCGAATCAGATGTTCGTGCTTTGCATAAGGCAACGCTCAGCCTCTTTGCTGATCTTTCCTTGGATGGGGTATTACGGCGAATTACTGATGCTGCAAAAGAACTTGTTAATGCTCAATATGCAGCTTTAGGAATTCCTGGTGACACCGGCAATCTTGATATTTTTATCACTTCTGGATTGTCGGACGAAGATATCCGTAAGATTCCCCACCCACCTGTCGGCAAGGGTTTAATCGGAGAGATTATCTCCACAGGGGAAAGTATACGGATTCCTGAAATTTCGGATCACCCCAACACAAGTGGGTTCCCTGCTGGACATCCAGAGATGCATTCATTCTTGGGAGTCCCGATTTCGGCGTATGGGCGTTCGATCGGCCAAATTTACTTGACGAATAAAGAAAATGCGCTCTCCTTCAGTGAACACGACCAACGCATGATCGAGATGCTGGCCGCTCACGCAGCGGCGGCAATAGAGAATGCAAGATTGTATCGCCAGGTTTTGGAATCGGAGGGTGAGCTAAGCAAAAGGAATGAGCAACTTGAATTGATCAACCATCTCACCGGTGCAATTAGCTCCGCGATGGACCTGGAAGAAATGATGAGCGTGATGTTAAATCGCATTGTGAATCTCTTCGGCGCAGCCTCGGGCGAAGTATTCCTGCGGGAGGAAGGTGAGAACGCATATTCCCTCACGGTTCATTGTTGCCATAAAGAACAGTCGATTTGGCAGCAGAAGAGCTTCAATCTGGGGGAGGGTTTTATTGGGTCGGTTGCTGAAAGTTCTCAATTGTCATGGTCGACTGAACTTGTTGATGAAGCTAAATACTTCGAAGAGGGTGTATTGGAAATGGGATTTGGTACGATCGTGGGGGTTCCAATTCCCGCGCGCGGCAATGTGGTGGGTGTGTTGAGTATGTTGTTTCTGGGAGATCGTACGATTAGCGATCGTGAGGAAGGACTCTTGGAGGCAGTAGGTGCAGCAGTTGGAGTTGGCGTGGAGAACGCAAGGTTGAACCGACAGACCAGGAGAATGGCGGTGTTGGAGGAGCGAGAACGCATCGGCATGGACTTACACGATGGGATTATCCAATCGATTTATGCTGTCGGACTAACGCTAGATTCGATCCGCGTTATGGTCAGTGATAATCCTGATGAGGCTGTACATCACATCGAAAATGCTATCAGCAGCTTGAATGCGAATATTCGAGACATCCGAGCCTACATTCTTGATCTTCAACCCAGCCGGCTTTTAGGTAAGGATTTTGAGGATGGGTTGGCGAGACTGAGTAGGGAGTTCAAGGCGAATAGTTTGATAGATATCGATCTGCATATTGAACAGGAAGCGCTCAAGGATTTGCCCGGCGAGACTTCACAGACTCTACTTCATATCTCACAGGAGGCATTGGCTAATATTGCGAAACATGCCAAGGCGTCCAGAGTCTGGCTCAGTGTTCGCAATATAGATGATTATGTGTATCTCCAGATTATTGATAATGGGCAAGGATTTGATCTTAATAGGCAACCTGATTTACTGGGACATGGACTATCGAATATGGAACAGCGAGCACGGCAGATGGGAGGGGAGTTTGAGATCGTTACGAGTCCAGGCGAAGGTACAACGATTACCATCCGTCTGCAGGAATAGGAACCCCTTCGAATTGGTAATTTTTCCTCACTAAGGCTCGACGTAAAATAGTGACATCGTTTAGCACCACCCTCTCACAAAACACATAAAATAATGGCTTCTCTCGATTTATTGATAACGCTCATTCACCCGCGTGACAGGTTTCAAAGCGGTTCGGGAAGGAGATCACTAGAGCACTAATTCACACCATCCTATACTGAGCTTGCCGGAACCTTTGGAGCGTCTCGTGATACCAGTAGGGGTATACATCATTGATGAGCATGAACCTGTCCGCACTGCACTTGTAGAGCGATTAGGGCACGCTGAGCGCATTCAAATCATTGGACACACCGGACTTGCTGATATGGTAGTTCAAGAGGTTACAGAAAAAAAACCTGACATAGTGCTCCTTGAGGTGAAACGGAGTGACGGTATGGGGCTTGAACTTCTAAGACAGCTGGCCGCATTGGCTTCACCTCCAAAGTTAGTTGTCCTGACATCCTATCCATCCAGTTGGGAGAAAGATGCTGCCAGTCGTGCAGGAGCGGCAAGCTACCTCTTAAAGGATATTGAATCGGAAGACCTGATTGAGAATCTTTCCCTGATTTTAGAAAAGAAATAAATCCAGAATCCTTATATTGTCCTTTCTATGGGACATGCCTTCAATTACTTCCATTTATGTTTGTAGCTTAATAAAATAATGCACTGAAAAAATCAGCCTCGAAGAGAGTGGAGGGGTAACTGTAGGGACTCCCACAATTTACACCACTCTGAAAGAAAGTGTCCTTTGGTTAAGAGGAGTGGATGGAGTGATATCGAAATTCCGTATAAATAAGGTGGAGCGTTTTTTATTGAAGCGAGTGTTTGTTGGTGGATATTTAGGGATACCGCTCTTAACAAACGCCCGTTTAAGTACGCAGATATTCTGTCTTAAGGATGTAATCTAACCAAATAAAGGCAAAACTTCCCAAACAAAGGAAGATAAGCAGTACTCCGGTTAGCGAGAATTTTTCAAGGGTTGTGTTTAAGACGAAGATAACTCCAATTGCGCTTGCAGCCCCAAAGAGTATCGAAATACCCCACACGATGGCTCGGCGGATCGTCATAGTTATCAATCTCTCCTCTTGCTGGGTCGTTGATTGAGGATTCTAATTCAGGGGAAGGGTGTCGTCAAGAATGAGATTACGCGAAACGAATTTACTCAATTGGTTGAGCCATCTTCGGGGGAGATAGGCAGCCAGATGGAGAATGTTGCACCTTTGCCATCCGCGCCTTTGCTTACCGCTTCAACCTCGCCGTGGTTCCGTTCCGCGATCTCTCTAACGATTGCCAAACCGAGACCAGTTCCAGCGATCCCAGAATCACGTCCGACTTTACCCCTGAAAAACCGCTGGAAAAGTTGTTGTTCTTCATCAGCGTGGATGCCTTGCCCAGTATCAGCAACGTGAATGCCTAGCCATACACCAGCTTCGCGCTTTCGAACGCTCGTGGAAACTATTATCTTCCCCCCCGAAGGCGTGTAGTTGAGTGCATTCGTGAGCAAGATGCTGACAGCTTCGGTTAGCAATTCCTTGTCGGCTATTGCAGGCAGGATTTCTGGATCCGCAACACATGTGAGTTCAAGATTTCGATCAGTGGCGAGAATTTTTCGATCATTTACGAGGGATTCCACCAATTCATTTAGATCAATAGGTGCCAGGTACACTGCGACTTGATCTTGATCCAAAGTCGAGAGGCGCAAGAGGCTCTCAATTATGTGTTCTAGCCTTGCGATTTCTCGTTGAACCGCAGCGATGTACTGTGGGAATTTTTCATTCGGTTCTTCAATCAGGGAACCATAAAGCTTCAAACTGCTGATTGGGGTTCGTAACTCGTGGGAAACATTGGAAACAAACTCATCTTTCAGTTTGCTGAGGGCACGCAAATGCCGATTCGCCTCTGCAAGTTCGGTGGTTCGTTCTGCGACACGATCTTCAAGTTCATCGGCATGCCTGCGTATGGTTTCATAAAGCTTTGCATTTTCGATGGCTATGGCGGCTTGATTGGCAAAAGCAGTGAGCAGTTGACCTTCTTTTTCAGTAAACAATCCCTCTCTTACCCTGTTGTCGGCATAGATCACACCAATAAGAGATTCCTTTACGATGAGGGGAACGCAGAGAATTGAACGCAGGCTGTAGGTGATTATGCTGGCATGATCACCAAAACGCGGATCATTCTGTGCGTTGGTGGTAACGATGGGTTCAACATTTTCCATCACATGTTGGATAATCGTCTGGCTTAATTCGTGTTCTTCTGGCTCGAGTGATTCTTTCTCCCAATTTCGAGCGATGACAGTTTCCATATTCCCGTTTGAATCGCTGAGCATCAAGAATGCTCGTTCTGCACCGGTCAGCTGAATTATTGTATCTACAACCTCGTTTAACACTGTTGTCGGATCTAGCGAACTGTTGATCACGTGACCAATCTGGACCAGTGCTTCCAGGTTTTCCCTCTCAATTTCGTATTCGGAAAAATTCTTTGTCAGCTCCTCAACGGATTTCGATACCGCCTCTGTTCTGGTCATAAGGTCTTTAGGAAAGACAAGACCCGCCTGCCTCAAATCGGATCGATGGGATGCGAGTAAGAGACGCAATTCCTCAGCCAACCTTCCCAGCTTGTCGATAGATTGTGAGGAAAGATTACCAGTTCCATAATCCAATGGGGCTACTCCTCAGCCGTTCTGTGAATGTGGTTTTAATCATTCCACATTTCGAAATTTGCTGATGTTTCAAGACGTTGTGTAAATTGTTGGAAAACATCGATAATTTACGTTCCACTGAAAAACAGGATCCGAAACCTGCTTAAAGTGCACAGGATTATACATTTTGCTTCCGAACGCCGCTACAGGGCATTTATCCTACACATATCCAGTGTGTCTTGTCCCATTTGCTGGTATTGAACAGTGATTCTGGAAGAAGAATGAAGGATTTATCCTGATCATTATATTTCACCGTGATTTGTCAACCTTGATAAGAACGGTACCTTCCGGTATATTTGCCGTGAGAACAGGAGCGAATTACATGCCACTTACTCAGAAACAACGTGACCTTAAGCGAAGGCAGAGACGGGTTCGTAAGCTTCGAGCGCTAAAAGCCAAACTATCTGAGGCCCAGGACACGAAATTTCGGCGTGAACTACTCGAGAAAATTAAACTAATCTCACCTTGGGATCCCGTTCTCGAAGAATAAGTTTTAGGAGTATATGTGTACAACTGCCAATCGTATCTGGTTGGCAGTTGTGGATTCAAAGTGAGACCAAAGCGTAATATGTTTCAAGTGATCACTGAATCTGAGAGTCCGTCTTACTCATTATAAATAGTCGAAAGGCTCTCGCCCCTTCCTGATTTTGTAGCGATTAGGGATTAGGGAGGAACGACTTTACTATCTTTCGAAGTTCAGGAGCGGAGAAGGGCTTGACCAAACACGCATCAGCTCCAGCAGCAATGCAGTCTTCAATGTCTTTTGCCAGGGCTTTCGCGCTAACAACCACAGTGGGGATATCTGACCAGATTGGATCGTCGCGCAACATTCTGACAAAAGTGAGACCATCAATGCCAGGCATCATGATATCTGTAAGTATGAGGTCAGGACGTTCCAATCCGAGCGTTTCGAGCGCAGCTGCGACGGAATAAACTTGCTGGACGAAGTATCCAAAGGAGCGAAGGATCTCACTCAGTATGGCACTGAAATTTGGTTCATCATCCACAACCAGGATGGTGTACAGTTGGGCTTCTTTAGTTGTGGTGACGTCTCTGTCAGAATGTTGATAGGGTTGCTGGTTCATGAGCCTTTCCTAATCGCACCTTGATTTTATTAGATTAGGGCTAACTTTGAGCTTGCACTTTCGTGACAGGTTCGTTACAAAGACCTTTCAAACTTTCACAAACGATTGAAAGATCATTCCGGTTTACATAATTAAGACACATACTCGCTCAAAATAGTTCCAAATGGCAATCGGTGTTGGTGATATGGAAAACGGCAATAATTTTGACGGTTTAGGGGTCGAGTCAGAGTATCGATTACCCTGGAACCAGATTTATGAGCGTGCCAATTTTTCCATGGGGAAGGCCAACTTAATATCACTGCTGGCAATTTCTAAATCGTGGACATCATCATCCGTAAGCGACCAACCGATTGATCCTAGATTTTCCTCAGCTTGCCTGCGATTCTTGGCGCCGACAATTGGTACAGTCCCCTTTTTGGATGCCCAATTTATGGCGACTTGGGCAGGAGTTTTACCTCCAGCCCTTTCGCCAATCTGGCGCATAAGAACTATCAATGGTTGAATCCTTTTAATAACTGACCGGTTACCCAAGCGCATCATCCCCTTCGGAAGGGAACTCTCGGGGGTATACTTTCCTGTGAGTAGACCCTGTGCAAGGGGGCTATACGCCACAACAGCGACCTGATCCTCATGACAAGCCTGTATGAGGCTATTCTTTTCGGGGGGATGATGGAGTAGGCTATAGTGAATTTGGCTTGCAGCAAGGTCAAGCTTGTGTTTGCTTAGTACTTCTTGTACTCGTCTCATCTGTGACAAACTGTAATTTGACACTCCAATATGCTTGATCAGACCTTCTTCACGAGCTCGAACCAACGATGCAGTCCATTTCTCCACGGAAATTGGTGGCAAGGGCCAGTGCATCATGTATAAGTCGAGTGATTCCACTCCAAGGCGCTTTAAGGTTCCTTTCAACCCGCGAATCAGACTTTTTGTGCTTAATCTCCAGGGATAAGGAAATAACTTAGATGCAATGATCAGCTCACGATCTGTGGTTTTTAGAAGCTCATAGAGAAGTTTTTCTGAACCTCCAAAACCGTAAATTTCTGCCGTATCTATAAAATTAATTCCAGCCATAATGCTTGCTTCAAAAGCATCCTTCACGTCCTGAATTGAGTGCGATATTCCATATGACCAGAAAAGTCTATCTCCCCAAGACCAGGTTCCTAGCCCTATTGGGGTTATCCAGATTTCGGATTTCCCTAGACGTATGAGGTCAGTTGGTTTGGTCATCATCACCTTATATCTCTCTTGGTTTTGTGTAAGTCTGTGTTGTGATTTGATATCCCAATTGTGGTTCGAACGTTGGAATAGATGTGCTCGTGCCTTGGGCGCAAGCTAGGAATTTAGGATGTCCTGCATCGCGGGCTCAATGTCCGGAAACTGGAACGTGAAACCAAGGTTTTGCAAGCGCTTAGGGATGGCACGCTGCCCTTCGAGAACCATGCTCGATACTTCACCAAGTGCAGTTTTCAAGAAAAAACTGGGTACGGGGATAATGATTGGTCGGTTCATTGTTGAAGCTATGACTCGAGCGAGTTCGGCATTGCGTATTGGGTTTGGAGCAACCAAGTTGAATGGTCCTTGGGCATTTTCATTTTCCAGTAAGAAACGAATAGCTCTGATCTCATCAACAAAGTGTATCCAAGGGAACCATTGTGTACCAGAGCCGAAGGAGGCGCCGAGGAAAAGTTTAAAGGGGAGCAGAATTCGTCTCAGGGCGCCTTCATAAGCACTAAGGACAATGGCGCTTCGAATAACAACCCTCCTGACCCCATCCTCAGACACACTGACAGTCGATTCTTCCCATTCTTCGCAAAGATGGGCGAGAAAATCTGATCCGGCTGCATTTTCCTCGGTAAAAACATCTGTTTCAGAGGTTCCGTAGTAGCCAACAGCGGAGGCCTGAATGAGAACTGATGGAGGGTTTGAAGCCACACTTATTGCCTTCGAAAGGATCTTGCCTGGAATGACACGACTCTCAATCAACTGGCGTTTTCGATTTCGACTCCAACGTGTGGGGATTAAATTATTTCCGGCGAGGTTCTCACCAACCAGATTAATTACGGCCTCGGCGCCATCCAATTGCTCAGCCAAGTCATCGATCTGGGATGGGTCCCATTTGCTCAACCGTACGCCTGATGAAAATCGGCTTTTATTGATTTTTGGGGTACGCGTCAGTACAGTTACCTCATAGCCGGCGCTGGATAGGTTTGAAGAAAGTGGTCTTCCAATCATCCCAGTCCCACCAGCGATGACAACCTTCATGATGTGCTCCCTTGTCCAGCGTGGCTGATTCTCTCTTGGAACCATTCTGTGATTAATTGTGCATCTGGTCCAAGGTTTTCTTGGGCTTCAGTAATGTACTCTTGGAGAACATGCGTAAGTCGTAGGGATGAATCCGGCCGATTTTCAATTAGCTTATCGAGCCACTCTAATTCGTAATCGAGCATATCTAGGTTTCCAATTTTGAGTGCCGAAAGGAGGCTCCGATTTAGGTGATCCAGAAATGCCCTCGATCCGTTTTCGGTGGCTCCATTCGAAGGAATTCGGCTTAAGACTCCGTCGGTAATACGCGGTATGGTATTTCGGATATGTTCATAAGTTTGCAAGTAATGGTTTTCCACAGGAACGCCATCGTCTGCGATGATGGATGTGCCAACTATTTGCTCAATTTGAGCGAAGGTTTCAGGCAGCTCCTTCCCCAGGAAGTGTCCCGGAATTCTAGGATGCAGATCGGGAGCAATGGTAAAAATCCGGCCCCCATAGGCAAAGGGAATTATCTGTTCTTGAAGCGCTAGTGCCATTGAATAAAGCCCGGACGCGCTAGAGAGTTGTTGGGCTGTCGATAGGACAAGATTCGGTTGGATTTTTTCAATCACGCCATCTAGTCGATCCACTGGTGTATTTGCGCCAAAGTAATAAACTTGAAAACCAGCTCGACGTAATCCCAATGTAATCAGTAGAAGGGGAATTGTGTGCTGTTCGAATGGGGGGCATGCCACAATGACTCGCTCAAGCCTATTAGGTGCTGGTGTGGCTGCAATGAGTGTGTTGAGACGTCGTATGGTCAATTGGGAAGTGAAGTGTTCTTGTTGAATAGAGACTTCACCAGAAAACCACTTTTCTCCAACCTCGGTTAATGTCTTTTGTAGGATTCTATGTGTCACCGTTTCAAGTGGAAAAAGTGCGAAAGCTTGATTGATGGAATTTTCCGCCGCGCGTTCATCGAATCGCAGGCATGCCTCCATCCAAGCTTCCTGCAACTCTTCTAAACTGGATCCAGAATCAACATAAGTTCGAACCTGACCTAGGCGAGGGGGCAAGGAATCAGCAATTGGATCTTCTCCCTCCGACTCGAGCTTCCGCCACAACTCAACCGCTCGACTGATCGATAAACCCTCATCGACCCTGTTGACTAGCCATTTAAGGATCTCGATGTCCCTGCGAGAATAAAGACGGTGACCGCCTTTAGATCGGTTGGGAACTGGCAAACCATACCTTCGTTCCCAAGCCCGCAGAGTATCTGCCTTTAAGCCGGTCTCTTGGACGACGGCACGCAGGTTGTACATCGGAGCATCTGAATGAGTTACCATTTTTCAATGTCCATATTTCTTTTCTACGAAGCAATTTGAAACGCGCTCTTGCGCAGTGAATTAATTGTAATTGCAGAAAGGCCATTTGGATTATTTAAAAATATTCGTAAATCTCATGTCCAGATCGTTTTGCACCATGGCCAAGTTCTCCAAAATCGACCGTCATCTATGTTAAACAGCCTTTCATAGGATCCAAC